>NZ_PFKO01000163.1:0-13251 GCF_002784285.1 Candidatus Infernicultor aquiphilus | reverse complement strand
CCCAGCTTATTCTTCTAAAAGGAGTATGATAAACAACCGATACAAAGGGAGGATATCAAATGATGAGCTGGTAAATAGGGACAGACACCTATTTTAATTGACTTTGCCTCTACAAAGACTTATAATCTATCTATGCCAAGAATAGCACGAGTCGTTGCAGCGGGGTACCCGCACCATATCACTCAAAGAGGGAATTATCAACAAAAGATATTTAATGATGATACTGATCGAATAAAATATCTTTCACTTCTTAAAGAGGAGAGTAGTCGCTATCACTTGATCATATTAGCTTACTGTCTTATGTCCAATCATGTGCACTTTATGGCGATTCCCCAAAGAGAAGATTCCCTGGGAAAGGTATTCAAATATACTAACATGAAGTATTCTCAGTATTATAATAACAAAATGAGGGTAAGCGGCCATCTCTTCCAGGGCCGCTTCTTCTCCTGTGTCCTGAATGAGCAACATATGATAGCCTGTACCCGCTACATAGAAAGAAATCCGATAAGGGCAAATCTGGTTAAAAAACCCTACTTATGGTCCTACTCCAGTGCAAAAATACATTGCGGAATCGATAAATACGACCCATTAGGTGTTAACCAGCTTTTTGATTATATTGAGAAAGAACCAAAAGAATGGAAGGAATTTATAGAGGCACCTGACAATCCCGATGAAATGGATGGGATCAGGGAAAAGACCAAAACAGGACGGCCTCTTGGACCCAATGATTTTATAGAAAGACTTGAAGGACAACTTAAGAGAGTTTTTAAGTTAAAGCCGAAAGGAAGGACTAAGAAGAAGGTTGATAAATAGGTGTCTGTCCCTATTAAAATTCTTTAAGGTTCAATCCAACGAATTGGCTGTTATACAAGTCAGCATAGAAACCATCCTGTTTTAGTAATTCTTGGTGGGTTCCTTTTTCAATAATACTTCCTTGATTCATCACCAAAATTAAGTCTGCATCACGAATAGTGGATAGTCGGTGAGCAATAACAAAACTGGTTCGCCCTTCCATCAGAGCAAGCATGGCCTTTTGAATATGAATTTCTGTCCTGGTGTCCACACCGCTGGTTGCTTCATCAAGAATCAATATGGCCGGATCGGCCAAAATAGCTCGGGCAATGGTCAATAATTGTTTTTGACCTTGAGAAATATTATTGGCTTCTTCATTAAGAATGGTATCATAGCCATCCGGAAGTGTTCTGATAAAGTGATCGGCGTAAGCTACTTGTGCTGCTTGAAGAATTTCTTCTTCCTTAGCCTTCTCTCGGCCGTAAGCGATATTTTCTTTAATACTTCCTTTTAACAACCAGGTGTCTTGCAGAACCATTCCAAAAAAACTTCTCAATTTTCCACGTTCCATATCACGAATATCTATGCCATCAACGGTGATTTTTCCATCGTTAATTTCATAAAAACGCATGAGTAAATTAACCAAGGTTGTTTTCCCTGCGCCTATAGGACCTACAATGGCAATAGTTTGACCTTTCTTTACATCAATACTCATATCTTCTATGAGTATTTTTTCTTCGCTGTATCCAAACTTAATATGCTCAAACTTAACATCACCCTTTGGCTGATCTAAATGAAGCAGGTCTTTTTGATCCGGTATTTGTTCAGTTTCATCAAGAACCTCGAAGACACGTTCAGCGGCCGCAATGGTTGATTGAATAATATTAGCAATATTAGAGGTTTGGACAATCGGATGTGAAAATTCCCTGGAATATTGAATAAACGCTTGAATGTTACCAATGGTTACCTTTCCTCTGATCACTGCAATTCCACCCAAAATGGCAATAAAGACATAGCCAAGATTACCGATGGCCATCATCAAAGGCATAATAATTCCTGATATAAATTGAGCTTTCCATCCGGCATCATAGAGTTGATCATTCACTTTATTGAATTTAGCAATGGATTGCTTTTCATAATTGAAGACTTTGACAATTTTGTGACCGGTGTACATTTCTTCCACCTGACCGCTCAATTGACCTAAATATTTTTGTTGTCTGGCAAAGAATTTTTGTGATTGCCTGGCAATAACTTTGGTAGCCAAAAAACTTAAAGGTAAAGTAACCAAAGCAATTAAAGTCAACATCGGACTAATGGTTAGCATCATAACCACAATTCCGACCAAGGTTACTATGGCAGTAATTAATTGGGTAATACTTTGTTGAAGAGTGCTGCTGACGGTATCAACATCGTTGGTCACCCGACTGAGTATTTCACCATGGGTTCTTCCGTCAAAATATTTTAAAGGTAATCGGGATAATTTAGCATTAATATCTTTTCTCATCTCATAAACGGTTTTTTGCGCCACATCAGCCATAATATACTGTTGAATATAATTAAATATAGCACTGATGACATATAGCCCGATTAAGATTAAGATAATATTTGAAATATATTTAAAATCAATGGCAGCGTTAGGAAGGCCTTTCATTTTCATGAGAAAACCTTCAAATAATTTAGTGATTGCTTGTCCCATCACTTTTGGGCTGACAATACTAAAAACCGTACTGGCCACTGCCGCTAAGAAAATAATAATAAACTTCACTCTATAAGGTTTTAAATAAATGAGTAATCGTCGGAGCGTCCCTTTAAAATCTTTGGCTTTTTCTATCGGTTTACCTATGTTATGAGGACCGGCACCACGACCAAATCCCATCATCGGTCTTCCTGGTTTTAGATCTTTTTCACTCATGACCATTCCTCCTCTGAGAGCTGTGAAGCCACGATTTCTCTGTAGACTTCACAGGTCTTAATTAAATCCTGGTGTGTACCCATACCGACAATTTTACCTCCATCCAAAACCATAATACGGTCTGCATCCATAACCGTGGTGACACGTTGGGCAATAATCAAAACAGTATCTTTTTTGGTCTCTTTTTTAAGCGCTTGGCGTAATTTTGCGTCGGTTTTAAAATCAAGAGCGGAAAAACTATCATCAAAAATATAAATTTCAGGATGTTTGGCCAAAGCTCTGGCAATAGACAGTTGTTGTTTTTGGCCTCCTGATACATTGGTTCCTCCTTGAGCAATCTGAGAATCGTAACCTTGCTCCAGGGTAGAAATAAATTCTGATGCCTGAGCAATCTTGGCCGCTCTGATAATTTTATCACCGGAAAGGTCATTAGTTCCAAAACTGATATTTTCTGCAACGGTTCCCGTAAAGAGAACGGCTTTTTGAGGAACTAATCCAATCTTAGCACGTAATTTTTCTTGAGTTAATTCACGTATATCCACACCATCGACTAAAATGCGACCCGAGGTCACCTCATAGAATCTCGGAATGAGATTAACTAAGGTTGATTTTCCGGAACCTGTACCTCCGATAATCGCGGTTATTTCCCCCGGCCTAGCACTAAATGAAATTTTCTCAATAGCCGGTTCTTCCGCACCTTGATAATAGAAGCTAACTTCATCAAATTCAAGATAGCCTCTTTTCCCTTCTTCTGATCTTGCTCCTTCTTCCATCTTTAATTCGCTCTCTTCCGGTATCATCGGATCCTTAATTTTCGGTTCGATATCTAATACTTCATTAATTCGAATAGCTGATGCTGATGCTCGAGGTATTAAGATAAACATCATGGCTAATATAATTAAAGAAAACATAATTTGCGAGGCATATTGAATAAAGGCCATCAAATCGCCGACTTGCATACTACCACTATTAATTCGTATGCTTCCGAACCAAAGAATAGCTATGATGGTCAAATTAAAAATTAACATGACTAAAGGCATCAAAATAGCCATCAGCTTGTTCACTTTTATAGCTGTTTCCGTTAAATCAAGATTGGCCTCATTAAATCTTTTCTTTTCATAATTATCCCGATTAAAGGCTCGAATAACTCTTATACCGGTTAAATTTTCTCGAAGAACCAGATTAAGATGATCCAATTTAATTTGCATTGATTTGAAAAGCGGCATACTTTTTTTACTGAGTAAAACAATAAGTAGGGTTAAAATCAGTAAAATAACCACCAGAACCAAGGATAATTTAGCATTCTTGGAAACTGCCATAATAATACTACCAATACAAAGCATCGGTGCTCTCAGGAAAAGCCTAAGCATTACAACCAATTGCTGAATTTGGGTAATATCGTTAGTCGTTCTGGTGATAAGAGAGGCAGTTCCTTTTTCATCAAATTCTTCTAAAGAAAAACTTTCTACTTTGGTAAATACTTTAGTCCGAAGGTCTCTTCCGAATCCGGTCGCTACTTTAGCGGCCCAGTAACTTCCAAAAATGGCACTAATCATTCCAATAACCGCAATCAGAAGCATCCATCCTCCAATTCTTATAATATAAGCAATATCCCCATTGATAACCCCGGTATCCACAATATCCGCCATAAGCGTGGGTAGATATATTTCCGAAAATGATTGTAAAAAAACAAAAACCATAACCACGATTATCGACAGGGTATAGGGCTTTAGATTTTTAAATAATTTAATCATGAAGAAATCCTTTCCGGTCAGTAAAATTTTCTTATTTCTAAATTTTATAAAACTTTTTCTACTAATCTAATTTACTAAAAACTTTTTGTATTTTTTCAAAGTTATCCTTCAATTTTAAAGAATTAATTAAACCACTTCATATTTCCATTTCTTGATTATTTATATCTAGGAAGCCTTTTTTAGTCTTACAGTTAAAATATTTTTTAAGCAATATTTCCAATTCATCTGCTGCTTTAAGCACCCTTTCTTTATTGGTCTGGAATCCATCGATAGGAAAAAAGATATTTTTTGAATTTTCATCAATCTTACCAATATTTGATTGTCTCCAAATCCATCTTCTGGTTCTAATTTTTTTAGAATCAGCGTAGACTAATTCTCCACTATCCAAAACTTCCACTACTTCTTCTCCTAGAGAGGTAAAGGTATCTCCCTGCCTGGAAAATCTTACCGCAATTTCTCCTTCCAGGGCATCCAGATCATGGGCTCCCATGGGTAGTATGTACTTTAAAGAAATACTGTTTCCTAAATCTACCACCGGATTTATGGAAGGCAAAACATTCCCCTTGGAGACTCTTTTTACCATAGCTTCCACTGAACTCATAAATTTATTGGGATTAAGGTTTAATTTATTAAAAGCATCTCTATAGGGTATTATCCCTTGATATTCTTTTAAGTTTATACCTTTAAGGTTATTCTCCACCTTGCTCATTTCATTTTTCATCAGCTCATATATTTCTGGGATATTTTGCTTATTATTAATATGGTAACCTACTGCCACACCAAAACATAAATCTGGCAATTTTTCAAACACTTCATCATAAACTTTAAATCTCATGGTCCACTCCACTAAAATACCTTTGAATACCTTACTCCAAAAAAGGAAAGGGGTCAAATCTTTATTCTTGAAGTGTGACAAAGAACCTCCCCCTGACACATTCATATATATTAAAATAACTTGAGTTTTAAGCTAATTTTGTTATATACTTATTGTGGTTATGTTACAAAAAAAGGCAGAATGATTTATTTACTAGGTTATCGATTGAGCAGGTAGGGGCGTATTGCATACGCCCCTACGGTAGAAGCCTATTGGTTACGCCCAACAGGTAGAGGTATATCGAACGCCCAACCCGTAGGGGCACGATGAATCGTGCCCTCGACAAACGGAAAACAATAAAACAGGAAGGGCACCATTCATGGTTGCTCCTACAACAGGAGAAAATGAGAGGGCGTATGCAATACGCCCCTACAACAGGAGAAAATAAGAGGGCGTATTGCATACGCCCTTGATAGCCATTAAGAAGGAAAAATATAAATGCTCATAAATAAGGATAACCATAGTAGTAATTCCAGTAAATATCATCGACATTCCCTTAGAATAAAAAACTATAATTATTCTATACCGGGTGCATATTTTATTACCATTTGTACCTATCTTAAGGAAAATTTACTGGGATATATAAGCGAGGGCAAAATAGAATTGAAGGTATTAGGAAAAATTACTGCCAGAGAATGGTTAAAAACTTTTCAAATTCGTAAAAACATTCAATTAGATGAATATGTGATTATGCCTAATCATTTTCATGGGATTATAATAGTATTAACGGACAATAGTAGGGGCGTATTGTATACGCCCAACACCGGTAGGGGCGTATTGCAATACGCCCCTACAAATAAATTTCACTCCCCCTCTCAAACAATTGGCTCGATTATACGTGGGTTTAAATCTGCTGTTACCAGACAAATTAAAGGTTTAGACTATCCCCTTTTATATTCTATATGGCAGCGTAATTATTATGAACATATTATAAGAAATGAGAACGAATTAAATCGGATTCGTGAATATATTCAAAATAATCCCTTAAAATGGGAATATGATAGGGAAAACGGTGAGGGAAAACCTGATGAAATAGAAAATATTTTTTGGAAAAATTTTAGTTAATATTTATTAGAAAATGAGGGCGTATGCAATACGCCCCTACAGGAGAAAATGAGGGCATATACAATATGCCCCTACAAATTATGGTGACTTGGTTTGACAAAACTTTAAAATAGAAGAAATAAGATAAAAAAATGACTTTTAATTCCAATAATATTAAAAATAAGATAGAAAAATTAAGAGAAGAAATAAGATATCATAACTATCGATACTATGTATTAGATGACCCATCTATTTCTGATACCGAATATGATCAATTAATGAAAGAATTAATGGAATGGGAAAAGAAATATCCTCAATACCTTACTTCTGCTTCCCCCACGCAAAGAGTAGGGATAGAGCCAGTTCCAGAATTTACCACCGTACAACATATTACTCCTATGTTAAGTCTGGCTAATGCTTTTTCGTCCGAAGAATTGCGAGCTTTTGACCAGAGGATAAAAAAATTAATTCCTCAACAAAAATTAGATTATGTAATAGAGTTAAAGATTGATGGACTTGCAGTCGCTTTAGTCTATGAAAATGGCATCTTGGTAAGGGGAGCTACCCGAGGAGATGGGATAACCGGGGAAGAAATTACTTCCAATATTAAAACCATAAAAACTATACCATTAAAATTATTTGGTGATGACCTTCCTTCCCATTTGGAAATTTATGGAGAAGTTTATATGAAAAAAAGTGATTTTAAGAAGTTAAATGAAGATAGAATAAAAAAAGAGGAGTATTTATTCGCCAACCCTCGGAATGCAGCAGCTGGTTCAGTACGGCAATTGGATCCTCAGATTACTGCACAAAGACATTTAGATACCTTTATTTATCAAGCTACTTTTCCTGAGGGACCTAAATTTAAGAATCATATAGAAGTCTTGAATTATTTAAAAAAGATAGGGTTTAAAGTAAACCCCCATATCCAGCTCGGTCAGGATATAGAAGAAGCTATAAGCTATTGTCAAGAGTGGATAGAAAAAAGAGAAGACCTTGATTATGAAATCGATGGTATGGTTATTAAAGTTAATTCTTTAAGACTAAGGGAAGAATTAGGTTCGACTACCCGAAGCCCTCGTTGGGCTATTGCTTATAAATTTCCTGCTCAGCAGGTAACCACAAAAATTCGAGATATTATTGTTCAAGTAGGGAGGACTGGAGCCCTAACTCCAGTGGCTATGCTTGACCCGGTTAAAATATCCGGCTCAGTAGTGCAGAGAGCAACTCTACATAATGAAGACGAAATTAGAAGAAAAGATATACGAATTGGGGATACCGTCTTAGTTCAAAAAGCTGGAGAAGTAATACCTGAAGTGGTTAAAGTAATTAAGGAGAAGAGAACTGGTAAGGAAAAAGAATTTGTGATGCCTTCTAAATGTCCAGTATGTGGGGCAAAAGTATCTCGATTAGAAGGTGAGGTAGTCTCTCGATGCAATAGCCTCACTTGCTTAGCTCAACTAAAGGAAAGAATAAGGCATTTTGCCTCTCGAAATGCCATGGATATAGAAGGATTGGGTCCTGCCATAATTGACCAATTAGTGGAAAATGGACTCATTAAGAATGTTTCGGATTTATATTTTTTAAAAAGAGATGATTTAATCTCCCTGGAGCGGATGGCTGAGAAATCTGCGGATAATTTAATGAATGCAATTGAAAAAAGTAAAAACCGATCTTTGGCTAATTTAATTTATGGTCTGGGAATACGCTATGTTGGGGTTCATACCTCTGAAGTGATTACCAGATATTTTCCAACTTTAGATCAATTAAGGAAAATTAATTTAGAAGAATTGATAGAGATTAACGAAATTGGACCTAAGATTGCAGAAAGTGTAATCCTTTTCTTTAAAGAAAAAGAAAATTTAGATATTATGGAAAGGTTAAGAAGTGTTGACTTGAACTTTGGTCAGAAAGAAGAGAAAAAGAGAAAAAAGAAAAGAGTCCAAATTTTTACTGGAAAACAATTTGTTTTAACTGGCCTCTTAAAGGATTTTACCCGCACTCAGGTCACAGAAATAATCGGTGAATTAGGAGGCAGGGTTACCGGTAGTGTGAGCAAGAAGACTGATTATGTGGTGGTAGGAGAAGATCCAGGATCAAAATACGATAAAGCCCAAAAATTAGGAATAACTATTATTAATGAAGAGGAATTTAAAAAAATAATAACTAGTGAATAGTGAATAGTCGTTAGTCGTTAGCTGTAGGGGCGTATTGCCTGTCTGCGTGCGGACCTGTCTGCGTGCGTACGCACAGGCAGGCAATACGCCCCTACAGCCTTGGAGGATAATATGACTGAAAAAATAATTACCAAGAAAGAAGTAGAATATGTGGCTCAATTGGCTAATTTAGAATTTAAGGAAGAAGAAAAAGAAGAATTCACTTCTCAATTAAATTCAATTTTAGATTATTTTAAAAAGTTAAATGAACTCGATACTGAAAGAGTTGAACCTACTGCTTATGTTATTTCCATGCCTAATTTACTTAATGAGGATAAGGTTGAGCCATCTTTACCACAGGAAGAAGTACTTTCCAATGCTAAATATGTTAAAAAAGGTTATTTCAAAGTCCCTAAAATAATATAATCTAAAATATTAACTTGGTCATCCCGGTGAAGCCTTGCTTCATTGGGGTCATTCCGTTGTAGGGGTTCGATTCATCGAACCCGTAAATAAGCGGGTCGGATAAATCCGACCCCTACCTCGACAAATTTGTCTAAACCAAGAGGAGGAAAGATAATTGAACTTAAACCGATTAACTGCACATGAAGTTATCAACTTAATTAAAAAGAAGAAAGTAACTGTCTTGGAAGTTATCCAGGATATTTATAATCAAATAGATAAATTTGATCATATAATTAAAGCTTTTTTAATTCTTAATCGAAAGGAAGCCTTGCAACAAGCTAAAGAAATAGATCTAAAAGTAAAAAATGAAGAAGAACTACCTCCCTTAGCTGGTGTAGCAGTTGCTATAAAGGATATAATTACTACCAAAGGATTAGAGACTACTTGCGGTTCAAAGATACTCAAAGGTTTTATCCCGCCCTATAATGCCACAGTAATTAATAAATTAAAGGAAGCGGGAGCTATAATAATCGGAAAAACTAATATGGATGAATTTGCGATGGGTTCATCTACTGAAAATTCTGCTTTCGGCCCTACTTGTAATCCCTGGGATTTAGAAAGAGTACCTGGTGGCTCCAGTGGTGGTTCCGCTGCTGCAGTGGCAGCAGATGAGGCATTTATTGCTTTAGGTACAGATACTGGTGGTTCTGTCCGGCAACCTGCTTCATTTTGTGGAATGGTAGGATTAAAACCTACTTATGGAAGGGTATCCAGATATGGCTTAGTTGCCTACGCCTCATCCTTAGACCAGATAGGTACTATAGCTAAAGATGTAACTGATTGTGCTCTGATGATGAAAGTTATATGCGGCCATGATCATAAAGATTCTACTTCAGCAAATTTAGAAGTTCCTGATTATCTAAAATCTTGTCAAGAGGGGATAGAGGGATTAAAGATTGGCGTCCCCCAGGAATATTTTATTGCAGGAATAGATCCAGAAGTTAAGGATGCTATTGATAAAGCCTTAAAATTATTTGAAAAATTAGGGGCAAAGATAGAGGAAGTTTCACTACCTCACACCGAATATTCTTTACCCACTTATTATTTAATTGCTACTGCGGAAGCAAGTTCTAATCTTGCCCGTTATGATGGGGTGCAATATGGTTATAGAACAGAGGATTATGAAGACTTGTCTTCTATGTATAAGAGGACTAGAAGCGAAGGTTTTGGCCAGGAAGTAAAGAGAAGGATTATGTTAGGAACTTATGCTTTAAGTTCAGGATATTATGATGCTTATTACTTAAAGGCGCAAAAAGTTCGTACTTTGATTAAAGAGGATTTTGATCAAGCCTTTAGTAAATATGATATTCTTATTACTCCTACTTCTCCTACTCCGGCTTTTAAACTGAAGGAAAAAGTCGCCGATCCTTTAACTATGTATTTGTCTGATATCTACACTATTCCTATTAATTTAGCTGGTATTCCAGCCATCTCTCTTAATTGTGGATATAATAAAAATAACCTGCCTCTAGGTTTACAGATTATAGGTAAACCGTTTGACGAAGAGACCATACTGCGAGCAGCTTATAATTTTGAACAGCATAGCGAAGTAGAAAAGAAAAAACCAGAGATATGCTCAACCAAAGGTAAGGAGGAAGCAGAATGAGAGAAGAGGTAGTAATTGGCTTAGAGGTCCATATTCAACTAATGACTAATGCTAAAATGTTCTGCCACTGCAGTACTGATTATATTGGTAAAGAACCTAATACCAATACCTGTCCAGTATGTTTAGGCTTGCCCGGATCCTTACCGGTACTGAATAAAAAAGTTTTAGAATTTGCTCTAAAAACCGCTTTGGCTTTGAATTGTAAAATTAATCCGCTAAACATATTTCATCGAAAAAACTATTTTTATCCTGATTTACCCAAAGCTTATCAGATATCTCAATATGATATTCCCTTAGGGGTAAATGGAGATATGGAAATATCTCTTCCTGAAAACCAAGAGAAACGAAAGATTGGCATTACCCGGGTGCATCTAGAAGAAGATGCTGGTAAATTGGTTCATGAAGGGGATATTACTTCATCCTCTTATTCTCTGGTAGATTACAACCGTTGCGGGATTCCTTTAGCCGAGATTGTAACCGAGCCTGATTTTAGTTCTCCTGAAGAAGCTCGGATATTTTTAATGAAATTAAGAAGTATCGTTCAACATCTGGGAGTATGTGACGGTAATATGGAGGAAGGTTCGATGCGTTGTGATGCCAACGTTTCCATAAGAGATACAAAAACTGGAACTTTGGGAATCAAAACAGAAGTGAAGAATATGAATTCCTTTCGAGCAGTGAAGAAAGCCTTACAATTTGAAGTAGATCGACAAAAGAAACTTTTAAGTGAGGGGGAAAAGGTAATCCAGGAAACCAGACATTGGGATGAATCG
This sequence comes from Candidatus Infernicultor aquiphilus, assembly GCF_002784285.1. Classification (NCBI taxonomy): domain Bacteria; kingdom Pseudomonadati; phylum Atribacterota; class Candidatus Phoenicimicrobiia; order Candidatus Pheonicimicrobiales; family Candidatus Phoenicimicrobiaceae; genus Candidatus Infernicultor; species Candidatus Infernicultor aquiphilus. The sequence goes on along the minus strand of NZ_PFKO01000163.1, from coordinate 1,875 downwards.
AAAAATATTACAGTTTCTATGAGGAGTAAAGAAGAGGCTCATGATTATCGCTATTTCCCCGAACCAGATCTACTACCCCTTCAGGTAGATTTAAAGATGATAGAAGAAACCAGGAAAAATCTTCCCGAGCTTCCTGAAGAAAGAAAAAACCGTTTTATTAAAGATTATCAAATTCCTGAATATGATGCCGAAATATTAACTTCGAGTAAAGCATTGGGCGATTATTATGAGAAAACTACTTCTCTATATTCTAATAGCAAGATTTTAAGTAATTGGATTATGGGTGAATTAATACGTTATTTAAATGAGGATAAAGTAGAGGTAGAAGATTCTCCTATTTCACCTGATAACTTAGTAGAAATGTTGAAACTAATAGATAAGGGAGTAATTAGTAGTAAGATGGCTAAAGAAGTCTTCGAAAAAATGTTTAAGACTGCTAAAGGTGCTTCTCAGATTGTTAAAGAGAGTGGAATTATTCAGATTACCGATGAAAATGAATTAATAGAGATAGTAGATAGGGTAATCAACGAAAATCCTAAATCAATAGAGGATTTTAACCAGGGGAAAGAGAAAGCCCTCCACTATTTAGTGGGACAGGTAATGCGTTACACTGACTGTAGGGCTAAACCAGACTTTGTATTTAATGCCTTAAAACAAAGAATAAAGAAATAGGTTAAAAATAAATGTAAATGGGGTCAAATCTTTATTCTTGACAAATAATTTAATTAACTATCAAAAATAAAGATTTGACCCAGGTAATTCCATTTAAGTAAAAATATTGAATCTTTATTTCACATTTTTCCTGAACGGAGAATCATAATTACTAAGCCCAAACCCAATATAGCTGCAATTAAAAAACCAAAAACTCCAATAACTGGAAATCCCATAAAATGAGGACCTTTATCGGTCTGCATAATTAAAGAAGAACCAACAATAATAGCAGCCAGAATTAGACTATAAGATAATCTGTTTATAGATCGATCTAAAGCAGTGATTAAATTTTCTAAACCTCGATGTTGAAATTCTAATTTAAAGACACCTTCTTCCATCTTTTTTAAGGTCTTACTTAATTGTCGGGGTATTAAAATTATCAAATTATAAAGTTCAGTTAATTCGTTTAATAATTTTAATATAAGACGTTGAGGGCTTTTTCTCTCTAGAATAAGATCTTGGGCATAGGGTTTGGCTACTTCAGCAAGATTAAAATCTGGGTCAAGTTCTAATCCAATACCTTCAATGTTAAGGAGTGATTTACCAAGTAAAGCAAATTCAACAGGCATCCTTATATGGTACTTTATGGCAATATTCACTAACTGATTAATCAGTTCCCCTAATTTAATTTCCTTTAATGATTTATCATAATATTGATCTAACATTTCTTTAATATCTATCTTTAAAGAACGGGTATCAATTTCTTGGGAAGTAATTCCTAAGTTTAGCATCTCGTTGATAATTTTATCAGGTTTGCGCTCTAATATGGCTATAAATAAATCTACTCCCTTTTCTTTGATCTCTTCATCCAGTCTTCCCATCATCCCAAAATCCATAAACCCGATAATTTCATCTTTCATAACTAACATATTCCCAGGATGAGGGTCAGCATGGAAAAATCCATCGATTAATATTTGTTTCATGAAAGCTTTAGCTCCATTTTCAGCTATCTTCTTTCTATCATATCCTGCTTTATCCAATTCTTCGATACTATTTATCTTTATTCCCTGGATAAGTTCCATAGTTAAGATACGTTTACTACTGAATTTCCAGTATATTTTTGGGGTATAAATTGTTTCATCATCTTCAAAATTTTTTCTAAATCTTTCTGCATTCCTTCCCTCGGTTCCATAATCCAGCTCAAGTCTAATTGCTTTAGCAAAT
>NZ_PFKO01000180.1:0-2887 GCF_002784285.1 Candidatus Infernicultor aquiphilus | reverse complement strand
ACCGGAAAGATGTTTGCTTATCAACATTATGGTATAGAGCCGGATATTTTGACTATTGCCAAATCCTTGGGAGGAGGAATACCTATCGGAGCTTTTATTGCTAAAGATAAAGTGGCTTTCTCTTTTAAACCTGGAGATCACGGGACTACTTTTGGGGGTAATCCTTTAGCCTGTGCTGCAGCGATAGCTAATTTAAAGATTTTACAAGAAGAAAGCCTGGTGGAAAAGTGTCAGAAAAAAGGAGAATATTTTAAAACCCAATTAGAGGACCTCCAAGAAAAATATCCCCAGAAGATAGAAGAGGTAAGAGGTTTAGGCCTAATGGTGGGGATGGAATTAAAAGAAGAAGGACAAGAGATAGTAAAGAAATGTATAGAAGAAGGAGTATTTATTAATTGCGTGGCTAAAAAGGTTTTGCGTTTTCTCCCTCCCTTAATTGTAGAGAAAGAGGAGATAGATTATTTAATAGAAGTTTTAGATAAAATTTTAAGGTAAAAGGTAAAAAAAGGTGCCAGGCACCTTTTTTTCCCTCTGAACACTGTCATTCCCGCGGAAGCGGGAATCTATAATCATATTAGAGGATATAAATTTCTGTTTTTAAAGAAAATAACAAAAAATAAAAAGGAGTATAGAAAAATGAAAAAAATGAAAAAAGTAGTATTGGCCTACTCTGGAGGATTGGATACCTCAGTGGCCATTAAATGGTTGAAAGAAAATTATTGTGAAGAAGTAATTGCAGTAACCATCGATGTAGGACAAAAAAATGATTTAGAATATATAAAAGAGAAAGCTATTCAAATTGGAGCAGTTAAATCTTATGTTATTGATGCTAAAGAGGAATTTACCCAAAAATATGTTTTGCCTGGACTTCAAGCCGGGGCTATTTATGAATCAACTTATCCTTTAGCTACTGCCTATTCCCGACCTCTAATTGCTAAAATTTTAGTTGAGGTTGCGGAGAAAGAAAAGGCAGAGGCTATTGTGCATGGCTGTACCGGTAAAGGTAATGATCAGGTGAGATTTGAAGTATCTATTGCGGCCCTGAACCCTCAATTGCAGGTAATTGCTCCAGCAAGGGAATGGGGATTTACCCGAGAAGAAGAAATTAAATATGCTAAAAAATATCAGATTCCTGTTCCGGTAGATATAAATAATCCCTATAGTGTAGACCAGAATTTATGGGGCCGGTCTATCGAATGCGGGGTATTAGAAGATCCCTGGAAAGAACCACCCGAAGAAGTCTATAAATGGACGGTAAATCCAGAAAATGCTCCTGATCAACCAATTTATTTAGAAGTATATTTTGAAAAAGGAGTACCACAGAGCATTGATGGAGAAAAACTATCTTTAGTAGATTTGATCCTTAAATTAAATGAAATCGGGGGAAAAAACGGAGTAGGCAGAGTAGATATGGTAGAGAATAGATTAGTAGGAATTAAGTCTCGAGAAATTTATGAGTGCCCAGCAGCTACTATCTTACTAAAGACCTATCAAGCTTTAGAAGGATTGGTTTGTCCTAGAGAATTATCTCATTTTAAACCATTTATTTCTAAAAAATATGCTGAACTAACTTACTATGGTCTCTGGTATTCTCCCTTAAAGGAGGCTCTGGATGGTTTTGTAAAAGTTATTCAGAAGAAAGTAACCGGAACCATAAGAGTTAAATTATTTAAAGGTAATTGCGTAGTAGTAGGAAGAAAATCTGAAAATTCTCTCTATGATTTTAATTTGGCTACTTATGCTCAGGGAGATACTTTTAATCAAAATTTTGCTAAAGGATTTATTGAGCTTTGGGGCTTACCAACTAAAGTATATGCTTCGGTGAGCAGGGGGGAGGATTAAGGTAGGGGTGAAAAATATGGAAAAACTGTGGGGTGGAAGATTTAAAAAGACTATAAATAAAGAGATGGAAGAATTTATTTCTTCTTTATCTTTTGATAAAAAATTAGTCAAGTATGACCTATTAGGGAGTATCGCTCATGCTCAGATGTTAGGAAAATGCAAGATTATCACTAAAGAAGAAACAGATAAAATCGTGGAGGGATTAAAACAAATCCTAAAAGAAGTCCAAGAAGACAAAGTAGAAATTGTTACTGGAGAGGCAGAAGACATTCATTCCTGGGTGGAGAATAAATTGAAAGAGAAGATAGGAGCTATAGCTGGAAAATTACATATTGCTCGAAGTAGAAATGACCAGATAGCCCTTGACGAAAGAATGTATTTAAAAGAAGAAGTTCTAAAGATCCAGGGTTTGTTGAAAGACTTACAAAAATCCCTTATAGCTACTGCCCAGAAAAATTTAGGAGTGATTATGCCAGGATATACCCATCTTCAACATGCCCAGCCCCTCCTTTTTTCTCATCACTTGATGGCTTATTTTTATATGTTTGAACGGGACAAGGGAAGGATGAAAGATTTGTATAAACGAGTTGATGTTCTTCCTTTAGGCTCTGCTGCTTTGGCAGGTACTTCTTTTCCTATTGATAGAGAATATGTAGCTACACAACTTGGTTTTGGCGGGATTTCAGAAAATAGTCTTGATGCAGTAAGTGATAGAGATTTTATTTTAGAATTTTTATCAGCATCAGCTATCTTGATGATGCATTTAAGCCGCCTGGGGGAAGAGATGGTTTTATGGTCCTCTCAGGAATTTGATTTTATAGAACTGGATGATTCTTTCTGTACCGGAAGCAGTATAATGCCCCAAAAGAAGAATCCTGATGCTGCGGAATTAATCAGGGGAAAAACCGGGCGGGTCTACGGGAATTTGTTAAATCTTCTCACCGTAATGAAGGCCTTACCCCTGGCTTATAATCATGATATGCAGGAAGATAAAGAACCTTTATTTGATACCGTATCTACCTTGGAAAGTTCTTTATTCTTGATG
>NZ_PFKO01000274.1:2260-3067 GCF_002784285.1 Candidatus Infernicultor aquiphilus | reverse complement strand
CATAAGACCTTATTTGTTAAAAGTTAGAAGTTATTCTGATTCTGATAAGACTAGAGTAGTAATAGACTTATCTGAAAAAACTGAATTTAAAGCAAATAAATTAACCAATCCGGATAAAATTTTTATCGATATAATTGGTTCTATTCTAAAATTAGAAGATACGTTTAAAGAGATAGAGATAAATGATGGCATATTAAAAACAGTAAGAACAGCTCAATTTAATGAGGAAATTACTAGAGTTGTATTTGATCTATACCAGGAAGTCAAATATAATATTTTTAGTCTTACCGACCCCGATAGAGTAGTAATAGATATATTTAGACCAGAGAAAAAAAGCGAACCTTTACTGGAAACTCTTCCTCCTAAACCTGAAGAAAAACCTGTTCCTGAACCTAAGGTAACCGGCAAAAGAGTAGTAATTATTGACCCCGGGCACGGAGGTAGTGATCCAGGAGCAATCGGACCTACCGGCTTAAAGGAGAGTGAGGTTACTTTAAAGGTTGCTCTTCATTTAGAAGAACTTTTAAAGAAAGCTGGTATTCCCACTTATTTAACCAGATATAAAAATGATTTTATCTCTTTAGAAGATAGGGTAAATTTTGCTAATCAGAAGAATGGTTTTATATTTGTAAGTATACATGCTAATTCAACTTTAAATAATCGTCCTACCGCGATTGGGACTGAAACTTTTGTACTAAGTTCCAAATATATCGGAGCTTCTGCTAAAGATGTAGCTGATAGAGAGAACAGAGCCAGCAGGGCTCACCCGGAAGTGGATGCTGATTTAGCTTCAATCATCGGTGACCT
>NZ_PFKO01000274.1:0-2206 GCF_002784285.1 Candidatus Infernicultor aquiphilus | reverse complement strand
AGAATTGTTGAAATATCTTAAGTTGAAAAATAGGGGAGTAAAGCAAGCTCCTTTTGTAGTATTAAAGGGAGTGAATATGGCAGCAGTAATTGTAGAGATAGCTTTTATTTCTAATCCTCAAGAGGAAAAATTATTAAAGAACAATGAATTTAGTCAAAAAACTGCCCAAGCCTTGTTTGACGCAATAATATATTATATAAAAAATATTCCTAATGAGATGTAAGGTAAATTATTATGGCTATAAATAGAGAGCTAAGAAAAAAAAGAAAAAGAAAAAATTTCATCTTTGAATTATTGGTGTTAATGGTAATTATAATTTTTAGTTATATAATGTTTAATAAGTTTATTATTATTCCTCTTAAAGAAAAATATAAAGAAAAACCTGTAGTTATCAAAGAAGTCCCTTACGAAGAAGAAAAGAAAGAAGAAGTTCAAACTGTACCAGGAGAGATGATAGAAGTTAATCTTTATTTTTCTGATTCTCAAGCGATGTATCTAGTATCTGAAAAAAGAAAAATACCCCCAACTACTTCTTTGGCCAAACAAGTAGTTATTGAGCTTATAAAAGGTCCTGACAGTTCCGACCTCTATTCTACCATTCCCGAAGGCACTCGAGTTAATGAAGTATATATTGCTGATGATATCGTTTATGTAGATCTATCTGAGGAAGTATTTAAAAACCACACCGGAGGTAGTAGCGGTGAGTTAATGACCGTTTATTCTATAGTAAATAGTTTAACTGAAATTTCTCCGATTAAAGGTGTTCAAATATTAGTGGAGGGAAATGAGAGGAATAGCTTAGTAGGTCACGTAGACATCAGTATGCCTCTTCTTAGAGATGAAGATTGGATTAAACCATCATAAAATTGCCAGAATAATGAAAGCTAAAATAGGAAGGGAAGATAAAAATTAGTATCACCAATTTTTCTCTAATTTTTAAAAATAAGATTATCATAATTGCCCTTATAACCTGGATTTTAAATCAGGCTATAAAGCTATTTATATTTTATATTACTGAAAAAAAGTGGGATATGATGAGATTTTTTGGGGCAGGAGGAATGCCGAGTACCCATTCAGCCCTGTCTATGTGTGTTGCAGTTACTATTGGTTTTACCGAAGGTTGGGATTCTTCTTTATTTGCCTTAGCTTTAGTAATCTCCTTTATTGTTATGGCCGATGCTGCCGGAGTAAGGAGAGAGACCGGTGAACAATCTAAAGTATTAAATAAAATTATCCTGGAATTTTTTGCGGAAAGAAAGATCAGAGATAAAAATTTTGAAGAATTAATTGGACATACTCCCTTTGAAGTTATAGTAGGAGCTTTTATAGGAATTATAATGGCTTGTATATTATATGGTAAATTGAATTTTTAACTTAATAGAAGGAATAAGTAAAATTTTGCTCTGAGGTGAATTTATAGCTTTGAAAAAATTAGTAAAAGAGCGTTTAGATATATTGTTGGTGGAAAAGGAATTTTTCGCTTCCAGAGAGAAAGCAAAAAGGGCTATAATGGCTGGAGAAGTATTAGTAGAAGGAAAGAAGTCCACTAAAGTAGGGCTAAAAATTAAGGTGGATAGTAATATTTCTGTATTAAAGAAAGAGACTGTTTATGTAAGTAGAGGTGGAGAAAAATTAGAAAAAGCCCTAAAGTTTTTTAATATTTGGGTTAAAGGGAAGAAAGCAATCGATATTGGCGCCTCTACGGGAGGTTTTACCGATTGTCTTTTAAAGTTCGGAGCCGAAAAAGTTTATTGTATAGATGTAGGTTATGGACAGTTAGCCTGGAAACTGCAGCAAGATCAAAGAGTTGTAATCATGGATAGAACCAATATAAGATATCTTACTGCAGATAAATTCGATAGTTTGTTTAAATTGGCTACTATAGATGTTTCTTTTATCTCTTTGGATAAAGTTTTACCAGCAGTGTATAATTTACTTGAGGAGAAAGGAGAGGTAGTAGCTTTAATTAAACCTCAGTTTGAAGCAGGTCGGGAGTTCGTTCAAAAAGGTGGATTGGTAAAAAAAGTAGAGGTTCATCAGATAGTAATAAAAAAAGTCGTAGAAGCGTCCCTTAGGTTAGGTTTTAGCATTCAAGGATTGACCTTTTCTCCCCTAAAAGGAGCTTCTGGCAATATTGAATATCTTATCTATTTAACCAAAAATTTTGAAGAAGAGAAGATAAGCTATTTCCCTCATTTAATTGAAG
>NZ_PFKO01000193.1:0-3110 GCF_002784285.1 Candidatus Infernicultor aquiphilus | reverse complement strand
GGTTTTTAAGAATAAAGCAGGCAAAAGAGTAACTGTACCTTATCATAGCGGGAAGATTATCCATCTCAAGATTCTTCATTGTATTTTAATGGATGCAGATCTTTCAGTGGAAAAGTTCAAAGAATTATTGAAATAAAAACTATTTTATCTGGTAAAATAACTAATTAATAGACCGGATAATTGAATTAAATATTTTGCATTTAATACTAAAGATGATTTACAATTTACTAGCGACTAATTTTAACTGGATAACGGAAACTAGCTATCCAGCTAACTAATATAATTTATAATTGGTAAATTGGAAAAATAGGTAATTGGTGAATTGCCAACCGTGGAGGTTTTATCAGTGTTTAGAATAATTAATAAAATTAAAAAAATAAAAAACGCTAAAGGACTGTCCCCTGTCATTTTATTATTATTGTCTTTTCTCTTAATATTAAATGGCTGTTTATTTTTACCCAACTCTAAAGGCGGAGTGGAAGGATATGTCTATGAGAAGACGGTTCTCGATTCTCGTCCTTTAGAAGACGCCCTCATCAGCATTACTGGATCTTCAAATACTGCTTTAACCGACTCAGAGGGTTATTTTCACCTAGATGAAGTTTCTATAGGTGCACGGACTTTAACTATTGCCAAAGAAAGTTATATCACTTATAGGAGATTAAGCGTTGTAATAAAAGAGGATGAAGTTACTTTGATTGATAATGGTAATCCCATCGTTGTTCGGGCAGTTGATGACAAGTATCTCTTTGATGGCGGAGTTATTTACTATAATATGGAAGATTATAATAATGCGATTACTACTTTTCAGCAATTAATCAATGATTATCCAGATAGTGAATATGCCGATGAAGCCCAATATTATATTGGCTCTATTAATGAAAAAAAATTAGGCTATTATATCCAGGCCCTTCTTGAATATCAAAAATTAATTGATAATTACCCCAACAGTGAATTTGCTGATGATGCTCAGCTGGGAACAGGGAATTGTTATTATGCCACTAAAGACTATTCTCATGCCATTGAGGCATATCAAAAGGTAATAGATGATTATCCAGATAGTTCTTTACTCCCCTTAGCTCAATATAGTATTGGACAGAGTTATCGGAAATTAACTAATTATGAACAGGCTATCCTTGAGTTTACCAAGACCATAGAAAATTATCCCGAAAGTGAGTATGCTGCCCCAGCCCAATATTATATTGCCTCTTCTTATTATGATGCTCAAGATTATAATCAGGCTATCTTAGAATTCCAGAAAACAGTTGATAATTTTCCTGACTCAGCCTGGCCAGGCGAATCAGAAACGCTTATTGCCCCCTGTGCCCAATACTATATCGGTTATTGTTATGGCCAAAAACTTGGACAGTGGGAGGAGGCAATCCCCGCCTATCAACTGATAATTGATAACTATCCCAATAGCACATGGCCAAAGGGTCAAGAAATCCCCCCTGATTCCCAGTATCAGATTGGCTGGTGTTATGAGCAATTGGAACTGTGGTGTGAAGCAGTGGCATCTTATCAGTTAGTTATAGATAATTATCCTGGTGCTACTTGGTCTGAACAAGCTGAAGAAAGGTTAAGTATAATAAGCGGAAATTGCCTCCCAGGTTAGTACTCGTATCGAGTATCGCGTATAGAATAAAGTAATAAGTAATGAGTGATATGTAATATGTAATAGGTTTAGGTTTTAAGTTTACAAAAGCATGTTACTTGTTACACATTACACATTACTTACTGGGTAACTGGCAAACTGGTTAACTAATATAATTGGTGAATAGGTGAATTGGAAAATTGGTGAATTACTAATGGACGACCTTAAAATTATAGAATCCTGCCTTCTGGGCAATACCGAGGTATTTTCCCGGTTAATAGATTCCTATAAAAATATGGTTTATAATTTAGCCTATCGGATGAGCAATAACCCTCAAGAAGCGGAAGATATATCTCAGGAGGCCTTCCTGCGGGCTTTTCAATCATTAGTCCGTTTTAATTCTTCCTATAAATTTTCCACCTGGCTTTATCAGATTACTCTAAATATTATTCGAGATAGATTCAAGAAAAAAGAATTAAATTGTGTTTCTCTGGATACCCCGCTGGAAAAAGATGATTCAGAATTTTACCCTCAACCTGCTGACCTCACTCACAACCCAGAACAGATTATTGCTCAACAAGAGAATACACAGACTATAGAACAGGCTATTCTTTCTTTACCGTTAAAATATAGAGAAGTTATAGTATTGCGTCACCTGCAGGACCTTTCCTATGTGGAAATTTCTAATATCTTAAAAATACCGGCCGGGACTATAAAAATTCGTCTTTATCGCGCCCGTGAGCAACTGAAAAAAATTTTAGCGGATAGCGTATAGGAGGTAGGGGTTGGATTTATCCAACCCGTCTGTTTTTCTGTCATTCCCATGAAAATGGGAATCCATCTTTTTCTGTCATTGAGAGCTCTGATTTATCAGGGCGTGGCAATCTCAACAGCAATTCTCCTCCCCCTTGAGGGGGGAGGATTAAGGTGGGGGTGTTAAATTGAAACTTTTCCCCTGCTTTTTCGTATTATATATTGAAAACTAAAAACTTTTAAAAGGTAAAAAAATGAACTGCCCAAAAAATATAAAATTATTAAATTTTTATCTAGACCAAACCCTGGATAGAGATACAACTAAGCAAGTGGAAGAACATTTAAAATCTTGTTCGACTTGTCAAGAAGAGTATTTAAAGTTAAAGAAAGTTGTTTCCGCTTTAAATTCTATTTCACCTCAAGCAGCACCCGTAGAACTTACTAAAAATATAATGGCTAAGATTTCACAAGAGGAGATTCAAATTCAATCTTCCTGGATTGGCCAGCTCAAAAGGCGGATTTCTATTCCCGGTCTGTCCTTCGCACCTGTCTGCCGTGCCTACACAGGCAGGCGAAAGTGGGAATCTATATTTTCTTTCCGTCTGGTCGGTGTTACAGCAGCCGCAGCACTAATTATATTTTTTGCCTTTACTTTTATCTTTAATACGCCTGATATTTCTCCTATCTGTTCAGCTGAAGTACAATTTTCTTTAAAATTAAATAATAATAAAACTCATACTGTGGCCATTGCCGGTGACTTTAA
>NZ_PFKO01000159.1:0-3144 GCF_002784285.1 Candidatus Infernicultor aquiphilus | reverse complement strand
TGTAGAGGGGAGCATTGATTAATGGGGAGTGTAAAAGATTTAATAGTATTAGAAAAGCCATTAAAAAACAAAAGTGGTAGAGGAAGATTTGTTTTTTCCGATCGTTACTCAGTCTTTGATTGGGGGGAGATGCCTGACCAGATAGAAAACAAAGGTAAATCTTTGTGCCTTTCAGCTGCTTATTTTTTTGAAAAACTGGAGACTATGGGAATAAAAACACATTATCAGGGTTTAGTAGAAGATGGTAAGTTAAATAGGTTAGTTGATATTAAAGAACCAGTTGAGGTTATGGAAGTAAAATTGATTAGAGTACTACCACCCCAACCAGAAGGTAATTTTTATAATTATTCCATTTATAAGCATGAAAACAATAATTTTTTAATTCCTCTGGAGATTATTTACCGCAAATCTCTTCCGGAAGGCTCCAGTGTATTTAAAAGATTAAAAGAAGGGAATTTAAAATTAAAAGAGTTAGGTTTGAAAGATATTCCCCTCTCTGGTCAAACTTTAAACCAACCTTTTTTAGATGTTTCTACCAAGCTTGAATCCAGTGATCGATATCTGAATTGGAAAGAAGCTAAGGAGATAGTTAATTTTAAAGATGATGATATTAAAGAGATAAAAAGGATAACCTTATTGGTTAATAAATTAATAACTAAAGAAGTAGAAAAAATAGGTTTAAAATATGAAGATGGTAAGATAGAGTTTGGGTTTGATGAGAAGAGAAATCTTTTATTAGTAGATGTTCTGGGTACTTTAGATGAGTGTCGCTTCACTTTTGATGGAATTCCAGTAAGTAAAGAGATTGCTCGGATATTTTATCGAAAGACTTCTTGGTACCAAGAGATTAGTGAGGTAAAAAAGAAAGATAAATTGAACTGGAAAAATAAAGTAGACCTTGCTCCACCTCCTTTACCCCCTGATTTAAGAGAGCTAATTACAATGGCCTATTGTGCTTTTACTAATGAAATTACCGGGAGGAAATGGTTTAAGAACATTCCTTCTATGCGAAAAGTATTAGAAGAAACAAGTCGAATAATAAATAGAGTTTAGCGGGGATAGTGTAATAATAGACAGGCGAGCCTGTCCTCGTGAAAACGGGGAACGCCTGTCCTACGAAGTGTAAATTGGTAAATTGGAGAATCGGCGAATTGGTTAATTTGCATAAAGGAGGGTAAAATGTGGTCGGTAAATATATTTATTAATTTAAAAAAAGGAGTTTTAGATGCTCAAGGAGCAGCTACGCAAAATGCTTTAGAATCATTAGGATTTGGAGAAGTAAAAGAAGTTAGGATAGGAAAATGTTTAAATATTAAGATAGAAGCTAAAACTCAAAAAATAGTCCGTCAAAGAGTTGAAGATATGTGTAAAAAATTATTGGCCAATCCAGTGATAGAAGATTTTAGTTATAAAATTGAGGTGTTATAGGTGAAGTTTGGGGTAATCCAATTTCCTGGTTCAACGTGTGATTATGATTGTTTTTATGCCCTGAGAGATGTTTTAAAAGTGCAGGTAGACTTTATCTGGCATAGGGAGACTAATTTAGAGAGTTATAATGGTATAATTCTTCCCGGTGGTTTTTCTTATGGTGATTATTTAAGAGTAGGAGCGATAGCTAGATTTTCACCGATTATGAAAGCAGTAAAAAAGTATTCCGATGACGGTGGGTTAGTATTGGGAATTTGTAATGGATTTCAAATTCTAGTAGAGGCAGATTTGCTACCGGGTCTATTAATTAAAAATAACTGTTTACATTTCTTATGTCGTTATTTATACCTTAAGGTGGAAAATAATAGTACTCCTTATACTCACCTTTGTGAAAAGGAGCAGGTTTTAAAGATACCTATTGCTCATGGCGAAGGGAATTATTACGTAGATAAAAATACCTTAAGAGAACTTATTAAGAATAATCAGATTGTTCTTAGATATTGTGATGCTAAAGGGGAGATAACTACTGAGGCCAATCCTAATGGCTCTATTTATAACATTGCCGCGGTGTGTAATAAAAGAGGTAATGTTTTGGGGATGATGCCACATCCAGAACGATGCGTTGAAGACTGTTTGGGGTCTGCTGATGGGAAATATATTTTTAACTCTATTTTAGATTTTAAAAAAAAGCGTAAAATATAAAACTATAACTTAAAATTTAAAATTGAGAAAAGTTATAAATTTTGAATTATGATTTTAAGTTTTTACTTTGACGAGATACAAGATATGAACAACGAGATACGATAAAATAGGAGATTAATAGTGAAGAGTTATAACCAAGAAAAAGTGTGGAAAAAATGGGGGCTTACCCCGGCTGAATATAAAAAGATAAAAGAAGATTTAAAGAGAGAACCGAATGCAGTAGAATTAGGAATGTATTCAGTAATGTGGTCTGAACATTGCAGTTATAAGAATTCCAAACCACTTCTTAAATTATTTCCTATTTCTGCGGAATGGATTATCCAGGGTCCCGGTGAAAATGCGGGAATTATTGATATAGGGGAAGATCAAGTTATAGTAATGAAAATGGAGAGTCATAACCATCCCTCAGCAGTGGAACCTTTTCAGGGAGCGGCCACCGGCATCGGAGGAATAGTCAGAGACATATTGGCTATGGGAGCTCGTCCAATTGCTTTATTGGATTCTTTAAGGTTTGGAAGCCTTGATAATCCTCATACTCATTACCTTCTAAAAGGAGTGGTAGAGGGTATCTCTTTTTATGGTAATTGTATTGGAGTACCAACCGTGGCAGGTGAAACCTATTTTTCACAGAGTTACCAAAATAATATTCTGGTAAATGTAATGTGCGTAGGTATAGCCAGAAAAGATAAAATATTTCGGGCAAAAGCTCAAGGGGAAGGGAATCCCGTAATATTGGTAGGAGCAAGGACTGGTAGAGATGGTATCGGAGGGGCAAGCTTTGCTTCAGAAGAATTAGATGAAGATTCGGATGAAGATCGTCCAGCGGTTCAAATAGGAGATCCTTTTACTAAAAAATTATTAATTGAGGCTTGTTTAGAATTAATTGAAACAGACTATGTAGTGGGTCTTCAGGATTGTGGAGCGGCAGGCCTTACCAGTGCACTTGGTGAAATGGCCAGTCGGGGGGATAGTGGAATAGAAGTAGAGCTATCAGAAGTTCCTCAACGAGAAGAA
>NZ_PFKO01000249.1:0-3098 GCF_002784285.1 Candidatus Infernicultor aquiphilus | reverse complement strand
GGCTAATAATGGTTCAAAAAGCATCCATACTGGACCACCAGCTCTATCAAATATTAAAGCTCTCTTAATACTATAAGCTACATCTTCTGGAGTAAGAATATCTCCATTATGAAATTTTACATCTTTTCTTATCGTAAAAATGTAGGTTAAACCATCATCTTTAATGAGCCCATTCTCTACTGTTGGAACTTCGGTGGCCAGCATGGGTACAAACTCAGAAGTGCTTTCACCTTTATAATTAATCAAGTTATCATAGCAGTTATAGATAACCTCTCCGCTAGCAGTATCATAAGCCCAGTGAGGATCCATCGATTCAGGGCCTCCTATAGTTGCCAATATCATGGTGTCAGGATTTTTTACTTCTGCAAAGCTAAATGAAGCAAATAACATAATTAGGGCTAATAATAACCCCATTGCTAATAGATTACGTTTCATAAGATTAATTCCTCCTTTAATTTTTTATTAAATAAAATTAATTTCTTAAATGCTTATATTTCTTTTTCTCACCTCCCTTTTCAATTTAATTTGCCTTTTCACTTTTTCTCATTTTTTAATTAATTATACAAATTACACTTTATTTAACAACTATTATTCCGCGAAAAGGCGAATCAATATTCACTATTTACATATACTACGATATCTTATCTTAAAATTCCTTCTTTTTTAAAAAAATTTTTAATATTTTTCTCTTATCCTCTCCCCCTCACTCCACTTGAAAATTTATCCTTCCTTAATTTTGGATTAAACCCTTTTTTTTGCATTACCCCTTTAATATAGTTTATATATTCTTTCCTTTGCTCAATCATCGTTGTTTTTTCTTTTTTAAGCCATTCTTCTTTCTTTTTTTTATCTATTTCTTCCTTATCTTCTTTTCCTTTGTTGGGTTTAATATCTTTCTCTTTCATTTTAAATCACCTCTCCATTTCCATTTAGTCGTTAGTATTTAGTTAGTTAGCTACCCTACTGCATTTCTATACTAACGACTAATTATAATTATTTTTAAATTAATAAAAAGTTTGCCTTAAATTTGCTTAAGTTAGCTAACTTTACACCATTTAATAAATCATCCAATTCTTTTCCTTCTAAAGTTTCTCTTTCAATTAGATTACGGGCAATCTTTTTCAATTTGCTTTTATTTTTAGTTAAAATATCTTTGGCTTTAGAATAAGCACTTTCCACAATTTCTCTAACTTCTTTGTCTATTTTATTGGCAATCTCCTCACTATAATCACGTTCTTGGGAAATATCTCTGCCTAAAAATATTTCATGTTCTTTTCTTCCTAAAGTAACCGGTCCTAAAACTTCACTCATACCGTACTCAGTTATCATTTGGCGGGCAATTTTGGTAGCTCTTTCCAGATCATTCTGCGCACCGCTAGTGACATCTTTAAATATTATATCTTCAGCCACTCTCCCCCCCAATAAAACTGCTAATTTATCCATTAATTCTAACTTACTAATTAGGTATCTATCCTGGGTAGGAAGCTGTAAAGTATAACCTAAAATAGCATTGCCTCGAGGGATAATGGAAACTTTATGCACTGGATCAGAATTAGGTAACATCTTAGCTACAATAGCATGCCCCGACTCATGATAAGCAATTATCTCTTTCTCTTTATCACTAATTAACCTACTCTTTCTTTCTGGTCCGGCAATAACCCGATCTATAGCAGCTTCGAATTCTTCCATTCCGATTTCATTCTTACCCTCTCTGGAGGCCAATAGGGCAGCTTCATTTACCATATTGGCTAAATCAGAACCCACAAAACCGGGAGTCCTTCTGGCTAAAACCTTAATATCCACCTCTTTAGCCAAGGGTTTACCTCGGGCATGGATTTTTAAAATTCCTTCCCGTCCTACTATATCAGGCCTATCTATGACAATCCGCCGATCAAATCTTCCCGGCCGCAGTAGTGCAGGATCTAAGATATCCGGACGGTTAGTGGCAGCGACCATTATTACACCTATATTTTGATCGAAACCATCCATTTCTACCAATAGTTGGTTTAAGGTCTGCTCTCTTTCATCATGCCCTCCTCCTAAACCAGCTCCTCGATGTCTTCCTACCGCATCGATTTCATCCATAAAAATAATACAGGGGGCATTGGCTTTGGCTTGTTTGAATAAATCTCTTACTCGAGAAGCACCAACTCCTACAAACATCTCCACAAAATCAGATCCACTAATACTAAAAAAGGGTACTTCTGCTTCACCGGCAATAGCTCGAGCTAGCAAGGTTTTACCTACCCCTGGTGGTCCATAAAGTAAAATCCCTCGAGGTATTTTTGCACCCAATTTCTTAAATTTAGCCGGATTTTTTAAAAAGTCAATTACTTCTTGAACTTCCTCTGCTGCTTCATCAATTCCAGCCACATCCTTAAAAGTAATTTTGGGGGTTTCTTTGCCTAAAAGTTTAGCTCTACTTTTGCCAAAGGACATAACCTTATTTCCTCCCCCCTGCATCTGCTGTAACATAAATATCCATACACCAATAATTAAAAGCATAGGCAAGATAGATGAAAGTAAACGCATCCACCAGGAAACCTCTACGGGAGGTTTAGCTTCTATTATTATATTTTTACTTCGAAGGATATTGATCAACTCTGGATCATTAGGTGAATAGGTAGAGAAATTTGTACCATCTATGAGCGTACCAGTAATTGAATTATTAATAATAGTAACTTTAGACATATTATTTGTTTCGATTTCTTTTAGAAATTGAGAATAAGTAAGTTCTTGACTGGTAGTAGACTTAGGCTCAAAAAATGAACTTATAATTGAAACTGTTATAATTAACACCAGTAAATACAGACCTATGTTTCTATAATTTTTATTTCCTTTTAAATTCTTTTTATTTAAATTATTAGGTATATTAGACAATAAAAGTTTCTCCTTTTTAAAATTTTTAGTAGGTATTAAAATATTAATATAACCTTACCACAAAATAATTTTAGCATATTTCCTAAGTAAAAACAAATACAACGAAATATAGTATCGAGTATATAGTATCGAGTATATAGTTAAGAAAGCGAAAGAAAAGATAGAAAAAGTAGCATTCTTCTTTCTGTCTAACTACCCCACTAAAGTTTGCACTAACA
>NZ_PFKO01000359.1:0-3162 GCF_002784285.1 Candidatus Infernicultor aquiphilus | reverse complement strand
AGATTCTTTGCTGATTTCTTCCTCGTCTTCGGGTGTCATCAAGGGAATCAATTCAGAATCGTGGTCTAAATCTTGGAGTGACAAACTGTCTATGCTGATAAAGTTTCTTTCGTTCATAAGGATATTATTCCGTCAAAATGTCATCTGATGCAATTTGCGTTCAAATGAATTTTATAAATGTAAATATTAATTAGCTGTTTATCAAATATTTGAAAATATATATGCAATTTTACTGACTGAATAAGTCAATAGTTATGCCATACGAATGTTTAAGTTTCCATGAAAACAGTGTCAAACTGAGTTCGTTCAATCCCAATAACATCCGTTTCGGGTCTCGATACAACTTTATTGAAGTAACCATTGACACTTCGAGTTTTTGTTTTTTGTTATCGCAAAAAAGAAAAGTATTGAGAAGCGCATTCGTGCCTTACGGAATCACGCTCCAGAGTAGTAAGTATCGGGAGGTTAAAACAAATCGCTGTGGGTTCCTGTTCTAATCAGTGTAATTAGCTTTATGGTTTCATTTTGTTCCCAAACCAATAGCCAATCGGGTTGAACGTGGCATTCCCATAAACCTGCATAGTTTCCTTTTAAAGTATGCGGTTTGTATTTTGACGGGAGTTTGCCTTCGATTACGAGTATAGTGATTACTTTGTCAAGCAACTTCATATTTAAACCCCGTTTTTTAGCAAGTTTTAAATCTTTTTCTGTGGTTTGCATTTCTTTCTCGGCGTCTTGTAACAGTTTTTCTATTTTGTGAAGTGCTTCTAAATAACCACTTTCTTTTTTTTGTAAATTATTAATTTCATTTTTAACCGTTTTAATCTGTTGATCTATCTTTTTTAATCTCTCGTTTTCCTCTATTATCTTTTGATTATAGCTTTCACTCTCCCCATATCCAAATAAAACAGCAAATAAAATAAAGATTAAAATTAATATCCAAGTAGAAAATATTTTTTTATTCCTCTCCAAAACTAATCTCTTCTTAAACATTTAAATATTTCCCTACTGAAAACATACTTCCCAAAATTCCTACTAAACTCCCCAACAACACAATTGCTAGGCCTAGGGGTAATAAATCCATTTTATTCCCTACCATGGGCAAAAAAGGAATGACTTGATGTACTTTATTTATCGCAAAAAAATAAAAGTTATATAAAATTATTATAGCTAGAATGGCAGAGATAAAACCCTGTAGAAAACCCTCAATTATAAAGGGCCATTTAATAAACTGGGAGGTAGCTCCAACTAAGCTCATTATCTCAATTTCTTGTCTCCTCGCATACACAGTAATTCTCATTATATTAGATATAATTAAAATTGAAGCAAAGACTAAAAGTACTAGTATTAAAACTCCAGCTCTTCTAAATATATAAGTAAAGTTTAACAATCTTTCCACAGTCTCCTGACCATAATCTACTTCTTCTACTTTTTTTAATTTAGCTACTCGATTAGCAATTTGTTCAATCGTCTTAGAGTCCTTTACCTTTATCTCAAAAGAGGCTGGAAGAGGATTTACTTCTATAGCAGTAAATATATCTTTTTGATCTCCCAAATCTTTTAATAAACGCTGATAAGCCTCCTCTTTAGATATAAATTTTACTTCTTTTATTCCGTCTACTGAAACAATAGTATTTTTTAAATTGTCTAACTCAGTCTTAGAAATATCATCTTCTAAATATACTACAATCTCTAACTGAGATTCTATATTTTTTAGAAAAAGATTAGAATTTAGGTAAATCAATAGAAATACTCCGACCACCATTAAAATAGTAGTAATACTTATAATAGCTGCCAGACTCATTAAAGTACTTCTCCTAAAACTAAGCAAAGCCTCTTTAAAATAAAATCCCATATTCTCAAAAATCATCTTAATATATCCCTCTTTGTGTATCTTCTATTATTTTTCCTCGTTCAACTCTAACCACTCGCTTTTTAGCTTTATCTACTATAAGTTTATTATGAGAAGCCATTATAATAGTAGTCCCTCGTATATTGATATGAAATAAGAGCTGCATAATCTCCCAGGAAGTATCAGGGTCTAAATTACCGGTAGGTTCATCGGTCAACAATATTAATGGTTCATTGGCAATAGCTCTGGCAATACATAGTTTCTGTTGCTCTCCTCCTGAAAGCAATTGAGATTTAACATTCTTTTTATGTTCTAGCCCCATTAAATTAAGAACTTTCTTAACCTGTTGTCTTATCTCAAAGTTAGTTGCTCCAATTGCTTTTAATCCAAAGGAAATATTTTCATATACCGTCCTATTATATAATAATTTAAAATCTTGAAAGACAATACCAATATTACGTCTTAAATAAGGTATATAACTGGGTTTAAGTCGAGATATATTTATACCATCAATAATTACCTGTCCCTTAGTGGGAATAATTTCTCGGTAAATCAATTTTAAAAAAGTGCTCTTTCCGGCCCCGGTAGGACCCACTAAAAAAACAAACTCACCCTTTCTTATATGAATATTAACATCTATTAAAGCCTGAATTTTAGGGTGATAAGTTTTATAGACATGAAACATCCTGATCATATCCAATAATAACCTCAATAGTTAAATCTTTAAAAGTTTAAAAACCAAATTATTATTAATTAGAGCTTTTTCTTTTAAATCCTTTACTTTTTCAGATAAAATCTCTTTTATTCTATCCTTATTTTCTCTAATATATTCTATTTTTTCTTGAATTTTTTCTAAAGAAACATTATCTAATTCTAATAATAACTCAGATAAGCCCAACTCCGCTACAAAATTTTTAACTTTAGGATCATATTTAAAAGCAATAAAAGGAAGGTTAGCCATACTGGAAAATATAATAGAATGAAGTCTAACTCCAATCAGCAAAGAAAATTGAGATAGAATAGAAATTAACTCTTCCGGTTCAAGTTTTATTTTCAAGATATCAGCCTGGTTTTTCATCAAAGATAATATCTCTTCACTAACCTGCACATCATCATCAAATTCAAAGGGAAGAAAAACAATTTTTACTTTATATTTTTCGATTAAATAATCAGCCAATTGGGCAAACATTATTTTTAAATCTGACCTATTACCCTTATATTTTCTGACTGATACTCCGATTATCGGACGGTTATCTGAATTCATTAATTTCTGAATATGAGGGTAATGATTTAAAATACAGTTAATATCT
>NZ_PFKO01000265.1:0-3428 GCF_002784285.1 Candidatus Infernicultor aquiphilus | reverse complement strand
TACTAATTATCGTACCTGGTACTGGATAAAGATTAAGGAGGGGTATGCCTCTAAATTGCCTGGAGAGTGGAAGATAAGAGTATACATTAACGATATTTTTTTAGGGGAGAGGAACTTTTTTATGGTAGGATCCCTTTAAATAAATTAAATTTCTGATAATCTGACCATATTTATATTATTTATTTAAAAAATTAAAAGTAAAAAATTACAAAATTTATGAAAAGAAATATAGATACCCGCCGTTTCAACAGATATGGAATTAGGGGGTTGTCCTTTCCGCTGTAGCTATTGTGCTTCTTTTAGAATAAACCCAACGCATAGGCAGAGATGACCTATTTACCCTATTTATCACCCGATATTACTGATAAAAACTATCAGCAGATAAAATCTATAGTAAAATATAATAGTATAAACTCAAATATGTTATAATCATTATAAACAGTATAATAATATTTTCCGAATATAATAATTGGAGGTGATGGAAAAGATAAGAAAATCCAAGACCGTGCCCTAAGGAAAAAGTAAAAGCGAAAAAATAGCATAAATAGATTAACAAATGTGGATATTAACTAAGGTATTTAATATTACAAAGGAGGAGAAAAGAATGGAACTACTAAAAGTCTCATCTAAATCAAATCCAAAAGCCGTTGCTGGTGCCTTATCAGGGGTAATAAGAGAAGAAGGTAAAGCAGAATTACAAGCTATAGGAGCAGGTGCAGTAAATCAGGCAGTTAAGGCAATTGCTATTGCTCGAGGATATACCGCCACCAGTGGTGTTAACTTAGTTTGTATACCTGCTTTTGTAGATGTTGAGATTGAAGGAGAAGAAAGGACGGCAATCAAATTTTTAGTTATGCCCGGATAAAAAGTAAAAGATTAAAACAATATTACTATTTTAGATATTTAAGAAAGATTAGCAAGGTATTGGAAAAATTGGTTTGAAATCAGAAAGAATATTTTATATTTTTGGTAATTTAAACTAGAGGGAGATTAAAATCATTAAGAATAAAAGGGGGTAAGAATTAAAATGGATAAAGTTATAAAAAAGAAAGAAAAAGAAGTAATAAATCCGGATGAAAAGACCGAAAAAGTACTTCCAGAAGAAAAGAACGAAAAGATGAAAGAAGAGCATAAAGAAATACAGAAAGAAGAAAAAGTTGAAGCCAAAGAAATATTGGGGGAAGTAAATATTGTCCCAGAGGTGATAGCCACCATAATCAGTAGAACTGTTATTGGGATAGAAGGTGTAGCGGGATTAGCTACTCACAGCAAAGGAGGAATAGGAACTTTACTGGGGACCAAAGAGTTAGAAAAAGGGATAAAAGTTGATCTTAGAGAAAATAAAGAAGTTTCTACTATTATTTCAGTTATTTTAGAATATGGTTCCGTAATAATTCAGGTGGCTAATGAGATACAGAAAAAAGTAAAACAGGAATTGGAAACCAAGACCGGTCTTAAAGTTACTGGGGTGAATATAAATATTCAGGGTGTGCATATAGAAGAGAAGAATCAATAAGTTATATTATAAAAAAGGCCTATTAAGCTAATATATAACACTTAATAGGCCTATTAATAATTAAATTTACAGATAAAATAATTATAATATTTTATTATTTTACCTTCTCTTTTAACTCTTTACCTGCTTTAAAGAAAGGCACGTTCATAGCTTTTACGGAAATTTTCTCACCAGTACGCGGATTTCTGGCCATTCGAGCCGCTCTTTTTCTGATACCAAAAGTACCAAAACCTACCAATCTAGCTGCATCACCTTTAGCTAAACAGTTAGCAATATTTTCCAATACACATTCAACGGCAATTTTAGCTTCTCGTTTGGTAATGCTAATGTCATTTGCAACCATATCGATTAATTCGCCTTTATTCACTATTTACACCTCCTTTCATTTTTTTCAGCAAAATGATATAAACTATAAAGATATAGATAAAATATAAAATGTTTAGTGACTATTACTTATATATTATACGACAAGTATTTTAAAAATCCTTCTTTTTAATAAATTTTTTTTATTTTTTTAAAAATATTTTTTATGTTTTATATTTATTTTAATAAATAAAGATAAATATACCACCCAAAAACTGATTCAACGGTTTTAAAAAATGAAAACTGCAGTAATTATATACAAAATTTATATATATTTCAAGTAGAGGAAAATTTTACACTATCGAATTTATGAAAACTTTATAAAAATTTATTAAGATTAAAAAATATTCTGGTACTTGGCTATGAAAAACGATTTATTGATAAAACATTAATTTTATAATAATTTTATTTTAAGGATAAATTTTAGTTATTTTTTATGTTATAATAAACATAGGGAGATACACGGGAGGGATGGAAGTCAGAAGTCAGAAGACCGATAACGACTATCAGCTATCGACTATGTACTATATAATACTAAATAAATAGGAGGATTTTAAAATGTCAAAAAATGTATTTTTTTTGAAGAGAAGTAAGATATTAGTTTGTGTTTTTGCCACCTTATTGATTTTTCTTTGCTTGGCTATGATAGGGATTAGTTATGCTCAAAGTGCAGAAGAGACCGAAAAGATGAAAAGTATTCAAATTATCAATCCTCATCCTGCTTTTTCTCTTAGATTATGGCTGGATAAAGAGAGGGGGGCAACTTATGCTCCTGGAGAGAGGATTAAAATTTTCTTCCAGGTTTCCAGAGATTCCTTTGTAACCTTATATAGCTATGATACTGGAGGCAGAGGAAAAATTATTTTCCCTAATCCATATTCACCGCATAATTTAGTAAAAGCAGGAGAAGTTAATACCTTTGAAGGGCAAATTGACCCTTCTTCTCAACCGGGGATTGAGTATGTTCTGGGATTTGCTACCATCAGACCTATCTCTATAGGGTTAATTCCAGAATTAAATAAAGATTATAAAGCTTTTACCCATCAAATTAAAGGTATAATCCAACCTTTACCTCCCACAGATTGGGTACAGGGTAACCTATTAAGTTATACTATAACCCCAATTATTCCACCTACTAATTATGGTAGAATTATTGTGATGTCCAATCCTCAAAGGGCAAAGGTATATTTAGATAATTCTTATCAAGGAGACACTCCTCTAAATTTAGATAGCATTAGTTCAGGTCAGCATAGTATTAAATTGGTGTTGTCCGGCTATCAGGAATGGAATAGTTATGTTTCCGTCTTCCCTTCGCAGACGACTACTGTTTCTGCTGATTTGATAGCTAAACAACAGTCTTATGGTTCAATTTCGGTTTACTCTAACCCTCAAGGGGCAAAGGTATATTTAGATAATTCTTCTAAAGGAGTAACTCCTCTAAATTTAAAAAATATTACCTTAGGTCAGCATAGTATTAAATTGGTGTTGTCCGGCTATCAGGAATGGAATAGTTATGTTTCCGTCTTCCCTTCGCAGACGACTACTGTTT
>NZ_PFKO01000115.1:15132-41866 GCF_002784285.1 Candidatus Infernicultor aquiphilus | reverse complement strand
AGCAATATTGATATTTATTTGTTTACCTCAGATTGTCTTACCACAAACAACTTCTGTCGAATATATCTGCACCGGAACAGATAACCAAACTCCTGTTTATATAATAAGGACTCAGTTTGAAAAGCCGATTATAATGGTTTTAGCTGGTACACACGGAGATGAAATAGCCGGGATTAAAGCTACTCAATATTTGAAAGATAATCTAGATATTGAAAAAGGAACTTTGATCATTATTCCAGAAGCAAACATTTTAGCCTGTAAGAAAGGATTAAGAAGTTTCCCTCAAGATATGAATCTTAATAGAGCTTACCCTGGAGATCCTCAAGGTAATTCTGTAGAAAAATTAGCTTATGAAATATTTGGTTTAATAAAAAGTTATAAGGTTGACTTATTAATTGATTTACACGAATCAATAGAGTTTTACAAGAAAAATTCAACCAATTATGGCCAAACCATGGTAATAGATTCCGATGATGATTATTTGTTTAAGTTAGATTCTTCTATTGTCGAAGAAATGAACAAAGGAATTATTGATAATAATATAGAGTATCAAGTTTTAGTAAAGCCAATTGAGGGTAGTTCTACCTATAACGCTTTTTTTAAACTTCATATTCCGGCTATTACCTTTGAAACTTGTAGAAAATTGCCTTTATCTCAACGAATAGAGGAACATATAAAATTTATAAAAATAATCTTATTTAAATACAATATGTTAAGTATATAAAGATAAGCAGTAGCAGTGTTGAACTAGTTAGAAAAGGAATATTTATTTTATTTCAGCAGTATCTTTAACCTGGTTATTATTGGTAGTTTCTTCTGGAGATAGCTCTTCTATAGATGTAGAGTTTGATGTTTCAGTTTGAATATTCTCTGGGGGAATCCGTAGTTGTAGAATTTGATGTTTGAGTCTCCTCCGGGGAAGATGAGGATGATTGGTTTTCGCTTTTAAAATCATATTTAATAATAATATTAGCATTAGCAGTTAAATTAGAAACTAAATTTTGGGTTGCTTCGATTTCTTTTTGATTCTTTAAAATATTATTTATATTCTCTTTTGCTTCCTCAAAAGTAGGATTGTGTGCTTCTTTTTTCTCTACTAATTTTATAATATGATAACCAAATTCGGTCTTTACCACATTACTAATTTCACCTGGTTTTAAAGAAAAGGCAGCATCTTCAAATTCCTTGACCATCTGGCCTCTGGTAAAAAATCCTAAATCTCCGCCATTTAGAGCAGAAGCATCTATCGATTTTTGCTTAGCTAATTCTGAAAAATCAATTATACCTTCTTTGAGTTTATTTAGAATATTATTCGCTTCTTCTTCGGTGTTTACAATTATATGTAAAGCATGAACTTTTTCTGGTTCAAAAAAACTATCTTTATTTTTATTAAAATATTCTAATAATTCATCATCTGTGATGGTTATTTTATTTTTAGCTTCACCTAAAACATAATTTATCATGAGCTGCTTTTTGATATCATCTTGAAGTTGATTAAGAGCAATGTTGTTTGCTTTTAAAGCATTATCAAACTCTTCAGGGGAAGAGAAGTTTTCTTTTATTTTGTCTATTTCTGAATCGATATCATTTTTAGAAATTTTAACTTTTTCTTTTTTAGCTTGTTGAAATAGCAGTTCTGAATTAATCATCTGTTGGAGAATATTATTTTTAAGGGAATTAATGGTGGATTGATCCATACTGGAAATAGTTTTATTATCATATCTTGATATGGTATTTTGAAAAGTAGCTTGCCATTGATTATAACTAATTCCTACTCCATTTATTTCTGCTATGTAGTATTTTGTTTTTTGAGAAGATCTATATTGTCCTAAGCCATAAAAAATAGATACTCCAAAGGCAGCAATTACTATAATTAATATAATTTTCATATATTTTCTTATTGTTCGCATCATAATCTGTCTAAAATCTCCTTTAAAATTGTTTAATTGTATATAATATAATATTATAGATATATTTTGTCAAATAATTAATTTATTATGTGACATTCCTTGAAAATTTAATTGCAATATTATATAATGTAAAATAGTAATTAGAATTTAATAATTTATAATCTTACTTAATAAGCAGAATGATAATATTGAGATTTCACCCATAACGCTATCATTTTGTTAAGCTATAATATGTACGAGATGGGAGGTGTAAATATGACTAAAATAAAAGTAAAAGACAATGAAGATCTTGATCACGCCCTTAGAAGGTTTAAAAAAGAATGCCAAAAAAGTGGAATAATATCTGAAATTCGGCGTCATGAATATTATGAGAGTCCAAGCGTTAGAAGGAAAAAAAAGTTACTTGCTGCTCAAAGAAAACAGAAAAGAAGATGGTAGGTATTAAATGTTAGAAAAATTATCTTCGTTAGAAGAAGTTATTTTTAATGATATGAAAAAGGCGTTAAAATGCCAAGAGAAATTAAGATTATCAACTTTAAGAATGATCAGAGCAGCAATTAAAAATGCTGAAATATCTAAAAGAGAAAAACTTAATGAAAATGAAATAATTGCAATAATAGTTAGTAATTTAAAAAAAGTTGAAGAGTCTTTAGATATGTTTATTAAAGGTCAAAGACCAGATCTTGCTGATAAGGCAAAAAAAGAAATTGAAATAATAAAGGAATATCTTCCTGAACAATTATCTGAGGAAGAGATAAAAAAAGTAGCCAAAGGAATAATTTTAAAGTTTAATTTTAAAAATTCCAAAGATATTGGTCTGGTTATGAGAGAAATTACGCCCCAATTAAAGGGAAAAGCAGATGGGAAATTAGTTAATAAAATAGTAAGGGATTTATTGAACAATTTAGACAATTAAGGTTAAGTAAGAAAGACTCAATTTAGCTCGAAAATATATTTTTGAGTCTTTCTTCGTTTTTATAATTTTATAATTTAAATATATATCTCGATTCGTTGATTATTTAATTAGTTAATAAATTATTAGAATCAAACTATATCGTTTAATTAGTTTATTTTGTATATTGTATTTCAAACTAACGACTAACTCAGGAGTGTAAATTATTTGATATTTAAAGAGAGTTTTAACAAAAATCGTAAGAAATTCATTATATTTATAACTCTATTTACCATTATTAGTTTTATTATTCTAAATACCTCCGCAAACGGAACAGATGAAGTGTACTTGATCTCTATTAAAGGCACCATTGACTTAGGCTTATCTTCATATGTTCAAAGAGCTTTAGAGGAAGCGATATTAAATAAGGCGAAGGCGGTTATTTTAGAAGTTGATACATTTGGTGGAAGAGTTGATGCTGCTATCCAGATTAGAGATAAAATAATCAACTTAAATATACCAAGTGTGGCCTATATTAAAAATAGAGCTTGGTCCGCAGGAGCTCTAATTGCTTTATCCGCAAAGTATATTCTAATGGATAAAGGTGCCAGTATCGGGGCTGCAGAACCACGACCGGCAGATGAAAAAAATATTTCGGCCTTAAGTGCTGAATTTGCTTCTACTGCCCAGAGTAGAGGGCGGCCAGAAAAGATAGCAGCTGCTATGGTAGATAAAGATATAGAAATTGAAAATATAATCGAAAAAGATAAAATATTAACTTTAAATACTGAACAAGCTATAAAATTAAATTTTGTAGATGGTATTGCTTTAAACATTGAAGAAGTTTTAAATTTTCTAAATCTCCAAGATGTAAAAATAAAATATATTTCTCCTAATTGGGCAGAAAATATCAGCCGTTTTGTTACTAACCCCGTAGTCAGTTCATTATTATTATCTATAGGTTTTTTAGGACTTATAATTGAATTTTGGACCTTAGGCTGGGGAATAGCCGGGAGCATAGGGATAATTTCTCTGTCTTTATTTTTTGGGGGGCATATAATTGTTGGCTTAGCTGGGTGGGAAGCAATTATCCTTTTTTTAGTTGGTTTTTTCTTACTTTTAGCAGAAATATTTTTAATTCCTGGGTTTGGTTTGACTGGAATAAGTGGAATTATTGCCATTTTAACCAGCATTTTCCTTACTTTTGGAAATATTATCCAGGCAACTTATTCTATCTTAATCGCTCTCGGTTTTACTATAGTGGGATTTTTCTTGTTAATTCGATATATTCCTGCTACTCGAACCTGGAGAAAATTTATTCTTTTTACTAAACAAGAAAAGGAATTAGGATATAGCGTAGGAATAAAAAACTCAAAACGATTAATAGGTAAAGAAGGTATAGCCATTACACCTTTGCGTCCTTCTGGTATGGTAGAGGTAAACGGCGAGAAACTGAATGCCATTACTCGAGGAGAATACGTTGATTCTAATACTAAAATTAAAATAATAAGTGTGGAAGGCAATAAGATAGTAGTAGAAGCAGTTGATGTCCCTGGATAGTTTAAATATTATTTTTAAAATAAGGAGGTAAAAATGAGTAGTTTATTGATTCCATTGATACCAATTATTGTAGTTCTTTTTATAATCTATATTTTCTTTCAATTTATACCAGTAGGATTATGGATTTCAGCTATGGCTGCTGGAGTAAAGGTGGGGATTTTTACTTTGGTGGGTATGAGACTTAGAAGGGTGCCTCCCCATCAGATTGTTAATGCTTTAATAAAGGCCACTAAAGCTGGTTTGACCATTTCTATTGATAAATTAGAAGCACATTACTTGGCTGGAGGAAATGTTGATCGAGTGATTAATGCCTTGATTGCTGCAGCAAGAGCGGGCATTCCTTTATCTTTTGAAAAGGGTACTGCTATTGATTTAGCTGGAAGAGATGTCTTAGAGGCGGTACAAATGAGTGTAAACCCGAAAGTAATAAAAACACCGATAGTAGCAGCGGTAGCCAAAAATGGTATTCAAGTTATGGCCACTGCCAGAGTGACGGTAAGAGCAAATATTGAAAGATTAGTTGGAGGAGCTGGCGAGGAAACCATTATAGCAAGAGTTGGAGAGGGAATTGTTACTACTATTGGTTCAGCAGAAACCCATAAAAATGTCTTAGAAAACCCAGATAATATTTCTAAGACTGTATTGAAAAAAGGTTTAGATGCGGGGACAGCTTTTGAAATATTATCCATAGACATTGCTGATGTAGATGTAGGTAAAAATATTGGTGCTATGTTGCAAACTGATCAGGCAGAAGCGGATAAGAAAATTGCTCAAGCCAAGGCCGAGCAAAGAAGGGCCTTAGCGGTAGCTCAGGAGCAAGAAATGAAAGCCAGAGTCCAAGAAATGAAGGCAAAGGTAGTGGAAGCAGAAGCAGAAGTTCCTAAGGCTATTGCAGAAGCACTAAGGACCGGAAAATTAGGAGTAATGGATTATTATAATTTAAAAAATATTGCTGCTGATACGGCTATGCGGGATAGCATCTCTGATATGTCAAAGAAGAAAGAAAGCAAATAAAAAGGGTAGGCATAAATAATGTCCATAGGTTTGTTTATATTTATTTTTTATATTCTAATAATTTTATTTAGTTGGTTACAAAATCAAATAAAAAAGTCGAGTATTTTAAATCAGAAAAAAGATGAGACTATCGTTAACCAGGCTACGAATCAAGATAAGGTAAAATTACCAGAGTATAGTGATAATTATGAAAATATTAAGGATATAGAAGATAAAGATAAAATTATTATAGATGACGAAGTTAAGGAATTTTATGAGCAACAAGAAATAAAACATTTAACCAATAAACCACTGGTAATAGACGAAGAAGATTTTATTTCTAACCAGAAAAATGAGTTAAGAGAATATTTATCTAATAATATATTTATTAATGGAATAATTTTATCAGAGATACTTGCTCCACCCAGAGCAGTAAAACCTTATAAATTTAAGAGAAAAAATAGATTTGTTTGATGATAAAAAAATGTAAAATAAACCTTAAAGATGATTTATTTAAATAATTTTAATTATTTTTTATAAAAGTAGGGACCTACTATAGAAGTAAAAGAGATTATTAAAAAAAATATATTTATTAATAGTAAGGACGAATTAAGAGAATTATTCGGAAAATATGATGAAAATATTAAACTTATTAGTGAATGTTTTTCCATAAAGATATCCACCCAAAATGATAGTAAGCTGGTAATTTCCGGAATAAAAAGTGAAGTAAATAAATCAACCAAAATTATTGAAGGACTTCTTTCCATAATTAGAGAGGGACATTCTCTTTCTTTGTCAGAAGTAAAATATCATATTGAAATGTCTAAGAATAAGCAGCCTGTAGATTGGAAATTATTATATAGTAATGTAATTGATGTTTTTAAAAAGGAGAAAGAAATTAGGCCAAAAACTTTAGGTCAAAAGAAATTTATTGACGCAGTACGAAAGAATGAAATTGTCTTTGTTATTGGACCTGCCGGTACAGGGAAGACATATTTAGCTGTAGCGATTGCTCTTTCTGCTTTAAAAAGTAAAAGTGTGAATAGAATTATTTTAGTAAGACCAGCAGTAGAAGCTGGAGAAAGTTTAGGATATCTGCCTGGAGATTTATTGGAGAAGATAGAGCCTTATTTTCGCCCCTTATATGACGCAATTTATGAAATGATGCCTTCAGAAAAGTTCCAAAAGTATATGGAAAGAGGAATAATTGAAATAGCCCCTTTAGCTTATATGAGGGGAAGAACTTTAAATGATTCATTCATAATTTTAGATGATGCTCAGAATACTACTTTGGGACAGATGAAAATGTTTTTAACTCGCTTTGGTTTTGGCTCGAAAATTATAATTAATGGAGATATTACTCAAATAGATTTACCTCGAAAAGATAATTCTGGATTAATTAAAATATCAAAAGTGCTTGAAAATATAAAAGGTATCGAATTTATTTATCTTAATGATCAGGATGTAGTTAGACATAGATTAGTTCAAGAGATTATTCGAGCTTATGAAAGGGAAGATTTGCGCAACCAGGAGATGGAGTGATTTAATTTTATGAAACTATCTGAAAAATGGAAGAGATGGAAAAATAAAGAGGAAATATTAGATAAAAATACCCCCAAGAAAAAATGGACCAACAAAAATTTAATACAGAAAATAACCATATTTTTAATTTTATTAATTACCATTACCCTTATTTTATCTTTTAATTTTTTCCCAGATAAAATTCTTTTGAAGAAAGGACAAATTTGCTCTAAAGATATTTTATCACCGAAAACTTTTGAATTTATAGACTTAGAAGAAACCCAAAATTTGAAAGAGAAAGCCTCCAGATCTATAGAAGAGGTTTATGATTTAAATTTGGTAAATATAGAAAACGTTGAAAAGCAAGTAGATAGCATTTTTTTAAAAATAAAAGAGTATAGAGAAAAATTAAATAATTCTTCAGAAAATAATAAGGTTAATTTAACGGTAAATGAGGAAAAATTAACCGATAATGATTTAAGAGAAATAGCCAAAGAAATCAAGGTTAATTTGGAATTGAATATGGATGAACAAATTATAATAGATGGTCTTCAACTTGATGAGTTATCGTTAAATAAAATAAATAGAGACGTTAAAACTTCGGTAAGAAAAATTATGGAACAAGGAATTAAAGAAACTGATTTAGAAAATGCAAAAAAACAATTAGTAAGAGAAATTAGCGAGATTTCAATTAGTCATTATGATGCCTTAATTGCAAGTGAAATTGGAATTATATTAATTCGTCCAAGTTTATTTTTAAATGAAGAAGATACAGAAAAAAGACGTCAAGAAGCTATATCTTCAGTAAATAAAGTGGAAAGAACGATTCAAATAGGGCAAATAATTATAAGAAAAGGAGATATTGTAACTTCAGAAGATATTGCTATTC
Organism: Candidatus Infernicultor aquiphilus; assembly: GCF_002784285.1. Lineage (NCBI taxonomy): Bacteria > Pseudomonadati > Atribacterota > Candidatus Phoenicimicrobiia > Candidatus Pheonicimicrobiales > Candidatus Phoenicimicrobiaceae > Candidatus Infernicultor > Candidatus Infernicultor aquiphilus. The sequence continues at coordinate 34,101 of NZ_PFKO01000115.1, read as the reverse complement.
TTAATGCTTTAGGTTTACAAAATCCTAAAATAAATTTTTCTAACATTATTGGGATAATACTAATTACTACCGTTTGCTTTTCATTACTAATTTTATATTTGAAATACTATTATCCTGATATTTATAAAGATATAAATAAATTAATATTATTGAGCATTATTTGTATTTTTATAGTTTTATTTGCCAAAATAACCCTTCAAGTATCAGGGTATTTAATACCTATTGCCTCTGCTTCAATGTTAATTGCAATATCTTTAAATTTTGAAATTGCTATATTAGTAACAGTGATACTGAGTTTTTTAATAAGTTTCATTCCTGGAGGAGAGATAAATTATACTATAGTGTTGATAGTTAGTGGAATTGTATCTCTATACAGTATTCGATCAGCGACTCAAAGGTCAAGTTTAACTCGTGCAGGATTGATGATCGCAGGGGTAAATATAGTTGCTATATCAGCTTTAGGTTTAATTAACAACGAAAATTATTATTTAATTTTAAAAGACAATTTATGGGGAATATTAAATGGTTTTTTAGCAGTCATTTTAACTATTGGTATTTTACCTTTTTTAGAAAGTTTCTTTGATATTACCACTTCTTTTAAACTAATGGAATTGTCTAATCCTAACCAGCCTTTATTAAAAAAATTGATAATAGAAGCACCTGGTACCTATCATCATAGTATAGTGGTAGGTAATCTATCCGAAACTGCTGCTGAAGAAATTGGAGGTAATGGATTATTAGCTCGGGTTGGTGCTCTGTATCACGACATAGGTAAAATAAAAAGACCTTACTTCTTTATTGAGAATCAAGAGGCATATAAAAATATTCACGATGATCTAGAACCTAGTTTAAGTGCTTTAGTGATTGCTTCTCATGTTAAAGAAGGAGTAGAATTAGCTAATAAAAATAAACTTCCCAAAGATATAATTAATATAATTACTCAACACCATGGGACTGGACTAATAACCTATTTCTTCCATAAGGCTTTACAAGAAAATGGAGCAAGTGTGGAAGAAGTTGCGGAAGAAAATTATCGTTATTCTGGACCAAAACCTCAGACTAAAGAAACAGCGATTATTTTATTAGCTGATTCATTAGAAGCTGCTACCAGAACCTTAACTAATCCTACACCAAGTAGAATTAAAAATTTAGTAAAAGAGATCATTCAGAAAAATTTGGAAAATGGTCAATTGGAAGAATGTGATTTAACTTTAAAAGATTTAGATAAAATCGGTGATAGTTTTTCAAGGATACTTACCGGTATGTTTCATAGTAGGGTAGAATACCCTGATGATGATCTAATAAAAAAATTAAAAGAAGAGAAAAAAAATAATGGAAATTTTAATAAAAAATCAACAGAAAATAGCCAAGATATATCGGCGAAGGATCAGGGAAATAATTAAAAATATTATTCAATATTTAAAGGTTGATGAGAAAACCGAAATTAGTATTTTATTTACTGACGATAAATTTATAAAATCGTTAAATAAAAAATATCGAGGAATTAATAAATCTACCGATGTTTTGACTTTCAATCTAGAGGAAGGGGATTTAATATTTCCTGAAGTCGATAAAAATAAACTATTAGGTGATATAGTCGTTTCAGTAGAAACTGCACAAAGACAGGCAAATAATTTAAATCATAATTTAGAAAAAGAGTTAGCGATATTGCTTATCCATGGTTTATTACATTTGATAGGTTATGATCATGAAGAAGATAGAGACAATAAAATTATGCAGGTAAAAGAAAATGAAATATTAGACACCTTTGATTTATAATTTAGGTTATAATATAATATTGATGTTGATTATATTTATTTGATTATTATTTATAATTTTAAAAAAGATATATATATTTATATAGAAAAATACCCATCATAGATTTACCAAACCAAGAGAAATTAAAAATTGGGAGGTGATAGATTAATTAAAATAAAATATTTGCTTTTTAGAAATATAAATAAATAAAAGGGGGATTTTTTAAATGTTAAGAAATAAGACGACCTTAGTTTTAGTATTAGCAATTAGTTTGGTTGTGGGAATCTTTAGTTTTGGTTTTGCTGCTGAAAAACAATTTGTGGCCATTGCTACTGGTGGAACCGGCGGAACCTATTATCCTTTAGGTGGAGCCTTAGCTCAAATGCTTTCTAACAATGTCGAAGGATTAATAGTGACTGCAATGACCTCAAATGCATCAATAGAAAACTGTAATTTAATAGGTAGGGGTCAAATTGAAACAGCTTTTTCCCAGGCTAATACAACTTATTGGTGTTATACTGCCACAGGGATGTTAAAAGATACGCAACCTATCACTAACTTAAGGGGTATTGCTTCTTTATATCCAGAAACTATTCATATAGTTGCAACTAAGGCTTCCGGAATTAAAACTATAGAGGACTTAAAAGGGAAGAGAGTAGGAGTAGGTGCACCCAATAGTGGAACTGCCGCTGATGCCGAGATAATCTTAAAGGCCCATGGCCTTACTTTTGATGATGTGAAAGTAGAATATATTGATTTTAACGAAGTAGCACAAAGATTGATTGATGGTCAGATAGATGCTGGTTTTACTACTGCTGGTTATCCTACTTCCAGTATTATTGATATTGCTACCAAGAGAGATATGGTGTTAGTACCTATTAGCGAGGAAAAGATTAAGGAATTAGTTGCTGAGATTCCATATTATGGAGCTACAGTTATTCCGGCTGGGTTCTATAAAGGTGTAGATGAACCAGTTCCAGCCCTCGCTACTCCCGCTTTATGGATATGTGATGCTAAATTATCACCTACTGTAGTTTACAAAATGACTAAAGCACTATGGGAACACCGGGATATATTAGCAAAAGTACATTCACAGGGTAAAAATATTACTTTAGCAACTGCTCTTAATGGAATGGGCGTACCTTTACATTTAGGCGCAGAATTGTATTATAAGGAAATTGGATTAATTAAATAAATTTTGAAAAGTAAAACGGGTACCATATGGTTAATATTTCTTTATGGTACCCGATATTAATTTATGTTCAAGAAAAGTTTTACATCTATATTTATAGGATTAGCAATAATTATAATTTTCATTATTATATTTTTTTCTTTATCAGTATATACCCTGGAACTCAGGTCTTTTTCTGATAGTAAGCTGATATTTCAGCAAACCATTCAACCAGACGATCAATTTACTTTGAAATATACTCACTCTGTTTCTCTTACCCCGGTATGGGAAATTTTTATTATTGATAATAAATATAAGGTTATATTAGTAGAGACAGATTTTATGGACCAGGGAGCAGGTATGCCTTATGCTGCTTTTGGTCAAGAAAAATTTATAAATGAAGAAGGTAAATTTAAGATAAAAAATATGCATAGAGTTATGCCTAATCCAATTTATTATAGGATTGGGGCAATAAGAGAAAATTATTTTTATTTTAAAGATAAAGAAATTAATCTATCTACTCTGGTGGGGGATAAATTATTGACTATTGGTGTTTATAAAAGAAATTTATATAATTATTACTGGGGAGGAAAGTTATAAATGGCTAAAGATGTTAAATGCGAAAATAAAGAAATAGATGTTCAAAAACTTATGGAACAATATGATTCAGAATCAAGAATAAGAAAGCCATTAGGACTTATGGCGATAATTATTTCTATTATTGCTATATCCTTTTCGGTTTTCCAGTTTTATACCGCAGGATTCGGTTTGCTTTTAGGCCTAAAACAAAGAGCGGTCCATCTGGCTTTTGCTCTATCCCTAATCTTTCTTATTTATCCACGCTCTAAAAAGGAATTCTTAAAATATAAAACTAAAATTCCTTTTTATGATCTAGTTCTGTCTATTTTAGGAGCAGGGGTATGTTTGTATTTAATAATATTTTATAATGATATGGTAGTTCGTTCCGGTTTACCTACTAATTTAGATTTAATAATGGGGGGAATAGCAATTTTATTAGTATTAGAAGCCACGAGAAGAATTACTGGTTCAGCACTTCCTATAGTAGCAATTATATTTTTAATATTTTCCTATTTTGGGCAGATTATGCCAGGATTCTTTGCTCATAGGGGATATTCTTTAGGGAGAATTATCGAACATTTATATACCGGAACGGAAGGGATATTTGGTATACCCTTAGGAGTATCTGCTTCTTTTGTATTCCTATTTATTCTTTTTGGGGCAGTATTGAGTAAAACTGGAATGAGTAAGTTCTTTATTGATGTAGCTATGGCAATCGCCGGTCATACCACCGGTGGACCGGCTAAGGTTGCGGTTATCGCCAGTGGATTTTTTGGTTCCATTAGCGGAAGTTCAGTGGCTAACGTAGTAGGCACCGGTACTTTTACTATTCCCTTAATGAAAAGTATAGGTTATAGAAAAGATTTTGCGGGGGCAGTAGAAGCTGCAGCTTCTACTGGAGGGCAGATAATGCCACCGGTAATGGGAGCAGCTGCCTTTATAATGGCTGAATTTTTAGGGATTCCCTATATTAAGATTGCCATTGCAGCAGCTATTCCTGCTATAATATATTATATCGCTGTGGGCACCATGGTTCACCTGGAAGCTTGCAAATATGGCTTAAAAGGTTTGTCCAAGGAACAACTTCCTAAATTAGGTAAGGTGTTAAAGCAGAGAGGTCATTTAATTATCCCTATAATCGGTTTAGTATATTTATTAGTAAGAGGATATAGTCCTCTTTTTTCCGCCTTCTGGGCTATTGTAATGTGTTTAGTCATAAGTATGGTAAGACCCGATACGCGTTTAAATATTAAAAAATTAGGCGAAGCCTTTGAAGATGGAGCAAAGATGGCTTTAGGAGTGGCAGCAGCCTGTGCCTGTGCCGGAATGGTAGTAGGAGCAACCACCCTTACTGGCTTAGGATTAAAAATTGCCAATGGACTGGTGATTTTAGGTCACGGAAATTTAATGTTAACTCTTTTCTTTACTATGATTGCCTCTCTTATCCTGGGAATGGGGCTCCCTACCACTGCCAAATATATAGTTTTATCTATTATGGCTGCACCCGCTTTGATCGATTTAGGGGTACATCCTATGGCTGCCCATCTCTTCGTCCTTTATTTTGGAGTAATTGCCGATCTTACCCCCCCAGTTGCTTTAGCAGCATATGCGGGAGCAGGAATTTCTGGTGGTAATGCTATGAAGACCGGTTTTATTGCAACTAGATTAGCAGTTGCCGGATTTGCGGTTCCTTATGTATTTTGCCTTGATTCGGGATTAATGTTTTTAGGTGGTTCAATTGGCCATAATTTAATACTAATTGTAACCACCTTAGTCGGCGTATTAGCATTGGGGGCAGCAACTAGTGGATATCTATTAGATCATACTAAAATATATGAAAGAGTTATATTACTTATTAGTGCACTTGCTCTAATAAAACCTGGATTATTAACTGATGGAATAGGTATCGTCTTATTAGTAGTGGTAATAATCTTACAAAAGCTAAGGATGTTATCTAAAGCTAAAGCTAAATTAGCTTAATTTTATGATGTGCTATTTGATGGTTCTTTATAAAGTTATGGTGATTATATTTGGATAACCCTGATAATTTTATTATTTTGATTATTGAAGCTGTCTGCTTATTAGGTTTTTTGATTTTATCAGCTTTTTTTTCAGGCTCAGAGACTGCTTTATTCTCTCTTAATAAGCTGCAATTAAAAAAAATGCAAAAAGAAGAAAGTGGTTGGCGAGTAAATTCAATCATTAAACTTCTCGATGATCCACAAAAAACATTGATTACAATTTTAACTGGAAATACGTTCGTTAATATCGCAGCCTCCTCGTTAGCTACTTATTTAGCTATAAAACTTTTTGGAAATGTAGGTATTGGTATAGCCGGTGGAATAATGATTTTTATGATACTTGTTTTTGGAGAAATTGTTCCTAAATCATTAGCTATTTCTAATGCCGAAACAATTGCTAAAAAAATCGCCAGACCAGTAGAAATTATTTCATCTTTTTTATTCCCTCTGATATTATTTTTTAAAATAATAATTAATGCTTTATATTACTTTTATGATAAAAAAAGGGTTAAAGAGAAAAAAGAAATCACCGAAGAAGATTTGATAACTTTAATAAATGTAGGTAAAGATGAGGGAGTAATTGAAGAAGAAGAGAAAAAGATGATTAGAAATATATTTGAATTTGGTGATACTATGGTAAAAGAAGTAATGGTTCCTCGCGTAGATATGGCCTGCATCTCTTCTAATGCTAAATTAGATTCAATATTAAATTTGATTAAGAAAATCGGACATTCAAGAACTCCAGTGTATAAGGAGACCATTGATAACATTATTGGAATATTATACACCAAAGACCTCTTAGCAGTTTATGAGCAATGGTATAAATCAAAAGAAAAGTTTGATTTAAAAAAAATAATAAGAAGAGCCTATTTTGTTCCGGAAAATAAAAAAATAGATGATCTATTAGATATTTTTCAAAGGGATAAAATTCAAATTGCTATAGCCATTGATGAATATGGGGGGACAGCAGGGCTGGTTACCATGGAAGATGTGGTAGAAGAGATTGTAGGTGAAATAATTGATGAATACGATAAGGAAACTAAATTATACGAAATAATTGATAATAATACTGTAATTGCTGATGGAATAATAAGCATTGACAAGATTAATGAACTTTTAAATATTGAAATACCAGAAAATGATTTTGAGACCTTGGGTGGTTTCATTTATGATTTAATAGGTAGGGTGCCTAATAAAAATGAAACAATAGCATATAAAAATATTCAAATAACCATAGAACAGGTGGTAAAGAATAGAATAATAAGAGTAATAATTAAAAAATTTCCAGGGCTCCAAAGAAATAATAAAGGATAAATTCTAAGGGGGGGTAACATAATTTTGACAGAATGGTGGATTAAAATTAGTCCTTTTATATTGTTTATATGTTTATTGGTGGCTGCTTTCTTTTCTGGAGTAGAAACTGCAGTTATATCTACTAGTAGATTACATCTTAAATATTTAGCAAAAAATGGGAATAAAAAAGCTTTAATAATATCTGATTTAACCCGAAAACCTGACCAATTTTTAAGAGTAGTTTTGATTGGTACTAATATTGCGGTAATTCTTTCTTCTGCCATTTCATCTTCTTTAGCCCTATATTTCTGGGGGAATAAAGGGGTTTCTATCTCGGTCATATTAACTACCCTGATAGTTTTAATTTTTTGTGAAGTAATTCCTAAAACTATTGCCCAAAGTAATGCTGAAAAGTTTTCAATTAATACAGCTTACTATATAAAAATTGCCTCTTCTATACTTTCTCCCCTTGAAATATTTTTTAGTTGGATATCAAATTTTATTATTAGAATTCTAACTGGTAAAAAATATATACCCTTAAATGTTTTTTTTACCAAAAAAGACTTAAAATTATTTTTTGAGGTTGGAGAGAGAGAAGGGGCATTAGAAAAAAAAGAAAAAAGTATGATTGAAAGAATATTGAATTTGAATGAAACTTATGTTAAAGATGTGATGAGACCTCAAAAATATATTGTAGCCATTGAAGTATCTACTTCCGTTGAAGATGCTATGAAATTGATGAATAAAGAAGGATTTTCCAGAATCCCAGTTTATAAGAATAATCTAAATAATATTATTGGCTTTATTTATGCTAAAGACTTTCTTATGGGAGATTTAAAGAAAAAATTATACCATAATTTAAATCTATCAAATTTAATTCATCCTCCTTACTTTGTTTCAGAAAATAAAAGAGTTACTTATCTTCTAAAAGAATTTCAAAGAAAGAAGGTTCATATTGCTGTAGTAATAAGCAAAGATAAAAATATTTCTGGGGTAGTTACCATAGAAGATCTATTAGAGGAGATTTTTGGAGAGATAGAAGACGAATTTGATAAAACTAAATAATTATTATGGGGAAAATCTAATTAGCCAGATCAGTAATAGGATAATTACTTCAATAGAAAAACTTTCAGATATAATTATAAATAATGAATAAAACTTGATAGGTAAATTAAAAAAATAATATAGAAATAAATTAAGAAATTAGAAAGAGGATAAGTTATGAAGAAAGGAATATTTAAAAAATTATTTTTTTACAGGTTAATACTAATATTTTTTATTATGTTTATTTATTTTACTGTAAATAATAGTATATATGCAAATACGGTAAGGCCTTTAGCAATAATGGTTGGTAATTCATTTGAGGAGGTAGTTTATCAAACTGGTTTAAATAATGCAGAGGTAATTTATGAAGTAAATGTAGAACATCCTTATACTAGATTAATGGGTATATTCATTAATAATGATTCAACAATAGTAGGGCCTATTAGAAGCAGTAGATATTATTTTTCGAAATTAGCTGCTGAATGGTCTCCGATCTTTGCTCATTGTGGAGGACAAAGTTTAAAAGACGAAAAAGTTATTAATTTAGACCAGATGCGTTATCCTTCTCCTTATTGGCGTGATGAAAAAATTGGAGGATGGATTAATCTTTTTACTAATACCAACAATTTAAGAGAGAAGTGTAGAAAATTAGGTTTTCAAGATGAGGTGAATTTAAGCGAAGGTTTACTTAATCTGAGAACCCTTAATTTATCAGGAGGGGATATTTCTAAAATTTCCATTAAATATAACCAAAAATATTCCATATCTTATGAATATAAACCAAATAGTAATACTTATTTAAGGTATATAAACTCTAAGCCTCATCAAGACAGTAAGACTCTTGAAAATTTAATTACTTCAAATATAATTATTCAATATGTCCCTATTGAAAAAATTTTTGATGATAAAGAAGGTAGATTGGAGGTTAAGGTCATTGGAGAAGGTATTGCTAAAGTATTTTATGGAGGGCATTATTTTGTATCGAAATGGGTTAAAAAATCTAAAGACCAACCAACGTTGTATTACGATAGCCAGGGAAAACTTTTAAATTTGAATCAAGGGAAAATATGGATTCAAATAGTATCTAATGATACGATAGTTTGGTTTAAATAAGAAGTTAAAGAAGGTGAATAAGTTGTGAATGAAAAATATAAAAAATTAATTGGGGAAGCAGAACAGGCAAGAAAAAAAGCATATACCCCTTATTCTAAATTTAAAGTTGGTGCAGCAATACTTACCTCTGAGGGCAGAATTTTTTCTGGTTGTAATATTGAAAATGCGTCTTTTGGTTTGACTATATGCGCAGAAAGAGTAGCAGTATTTAAAGCCATCTCGGAGGGTTTTAAAAAATTTGAGGCAATTGCAATTATAGCTGATACAATAAGACCTTGTTATCCCTGTGGTGCTTGTCGACAAGTAATATTAGAATTTGGTGAGGATATTACCTTGATTATGGCAAATTTAAAAGGAGATATTAAGATTAATAAAATAAAGGAATTGCTCCCCGAGGCGTTTAATAAAAATGATCTTTTGTAGTGGAGATTATGTAATAGTATGTTATATAAAACAGAAGGTATAGTATTAAAAAGCATAGAATATGAGGAGGCTGACAAGATTGTCACTATATACAGCAAAAATTTCGGTAAAATTCAAGCAATTGCCAAAGGAGTCCGCAAAACAAAAAGTAAATTTGGAAGTAGTTTAGAAATTTTAACTTATGCTATTTTTTTAATTTACAAAGGGAGAAATGTGGATATTATAAGTCAAACCGAAATATTAGAATCTTTCTTCTCGACGAGCAGAGAAGTGGTTAAATTTGCTTTTGCTGCTAATTGCGTAGAAATAGTTGATAAATTAACTGAGGAGAGGGAAACAAATATCGGTCTATTTAATTTATTAAAAGAAGTTTTACATTACTTGAGGAAAACTAATGATCCAAAACTACTCACTCTATCGTTTAGATGGCAAGTTATGTCAATTTTAGGCTATAAGCCATCTCTTCATCATTGTTGCAGATGCGATAAAACAATAAATGATCAGAAAGAAGTGTATTTTAATATAAAAGAAGGTGGAGTGATATGCCATAATTGTATATCTAAAAATAAAGAAGGTTGTATTCAGATTTCTCTTTATTTTTTAAAATTAAGTAGGAAATTATTAATAACTCCTTTATCAGTTATATCTAAAGCCACTATTCCAGACATAAGAATAAAGGAGTTAGAAAAAATTACCAATTTATTTCTAACTTATTATTCTGAAAAGAGATTTAAAACAGAAACTTTTTTAAAATCACTAAAAAAAGATTAAGTAAGTTTTTTAACTAATATTCGCTTTTCGTTGACAACTAAGCATGATTTTGATATATTAACAAAGAAAATGCAATCCCTCTCTCTAACAGTTAATATGGTGATAAATAATCTAAAAGAGAGGGAATTTTATTTATATTTAAGAGGAAGAGATACTAATTTGGATTTTCAAGAAATAATTTTTAATTTGCAAAAATATTGGGGAGAACAAGGTTGTACCATTCAACAGCCTTATGATATAGAAGTCGGTGCGGGTACCATGAATCCAGCTACTTTTTTAAGAGTATTAGGTCCTGAACCATGGAAAGCAGCTTATGTCGAACCATCCCGAAGACCTGCCGATGGACGTTATGGAGAAAACCCTAATAGAGTCCAACAACATTACCAATTTCAGGTTATATTAAAACCTTCTTTTGAAAATGTGCAAGATATTTATATTGCAAGTTTAGAGAGATTAGGAATTTCAAGAAGAGAACATGACCTAAGACTTATTGAGGGTGATTGGGAAGCTCCTACTTTAGGTGCTTGGGGATTAGGTTGGGAAATTTTGCTAGATGGATTAGAAATAACTCAATTTACTTATTTTCAACAAGCTGGTGGTCTTGATTTAAAAATTATTCCAGTTGAAATAACCTATGGCTTAGAAAGGTTAGGTATGGTTATTCAAGAAATAGATAATGTCTTTGATTTAAAATGGAGCAATGGTATTACCTATGGAGATATTCGTCATCAAGCAGAAGTCGAACAATCTAAATATAACTTTGAAGAAGCAGATGTATCCATATTGTTTAAGATATTTAATATTTATGAAAAAGAAGCCAGAAGATTAATAAAAAAAGAACTGACCTTACCAGCTTATGATTATATCTTAAAATGTTCACATACTTTTAACTTATTAGATGCTCGAGGAGCAATTAGTGTTTCAGAAAGAACCGGATATATTTCTCGAGTAAGAAATTTAGCGCACTTATGTGCAGAAGAATACGTTAGACAAAGGGAGAAATTGGGATTCCCTTTAATTAAATAAAAAAGATTAGACCAAAGTGAGAATTTTAATGAGTGAAGTAATATTAGAAATTGGTACTGAAGAAATACCTGCTCAGTATATAGAGAATGCCTTAAAAAATTTACAACAATTAGCGCAAAAATATTTAAAAGAAGCAAGGATAAACTATAAAGAAATTAAGGTTTATGCTACTCCCCGAAGATTAATATTATTCATATCACATATTCACGAAAAACAGGAAGACATTTTTCAAAAAATTAAGGGGCCGGCCTATTCAATTGCTTATAATAAAGATTTGCAACCACAAAAACCGGCTTTAAAATTTGCTCAAAGTCAAGGAATAAACGTTGAAAATTTAATTATTGAAGATACAAAAAGGGGGAAATATGTTTTTGCTTCAAAATCTAAAATAGGTCAGCCTTCTATTGATATTTTATCTCAGATGTTTCCTAAAATAATAAGAAGTATACAATTTCCTAAATCAATGCGTTGGGAAGATAAAAATTTACGATTTATCCGTCCCATAAGATGGGTATTGGCGTTATACGATGGAAAAATAATTAGATTCAATTTAGAGGGCTTAAATTCTGGAAACGTAACTTATGGACATAGACTTTTAGCACCTCAAAAAATAAAGATATCTTTTACTAAAGAGTATTTAAAGGAGTTAGAAAAAAATTATGTAATAATTGATCCCAAAATTAGGGAAAATGTAATTAAAACTGAGATAAAACAGATAATTAAATTAATTGGTGGCCAAGAAATAATAAATGAAAAGCTATTAAAAGAAACAGTCTATTTGGTAGAATATCCTTATGCAGTATTAGGAAAATATGATCCCAAATATTTAGAATTACCTCTAGAAGTCTTAACTATAGTTATGGAAAAACATCAAAAGTATTTCCCGGTTTTTGAAAAGAAACATAAATTACTGCCTTTATTTATCGTAGTGATTAATAATTCTAAAGAGTATGCCGATAAAATTATAAAAGGCAATGAAAATGTACTTAGAGCCAGATTAGAAGATGCAAAATTTTTCTATCAAGAAGATCAGAAAATTCCTTTAGAAAAGAGAGTTACTAAATTAAAAAGTGTTATTTTCCATGAAAATTTGGGGAATCTCTTTGATAAAACGAAGAGGCTAAAGTTATTAGGTAAATATATTGCAGATTGTCTACAGGTTGAACCACAAGTTAAAAAAGATCTTTTAAGGTCTGCTTATTTATGCAAGGCAGATTTAGTTACTGAAATGGTAAAAGAATTTCCAGAATTGCAAGGGATAATGGGCAAAGAATATGCCATTTTTTCTAATGAAAAGAGAGAAATAGCGGAAGCTATTTCTGAACATTATCTTCCTCGTTTTTTCGGTGATATATTACCTAAAACTAAAAATGGGATTATTTTAGGAATTGCTGATAAGGTTGACAATATTGTAGGTTGTTTTACCAGGGGTCTTGCTCCCACTGGTTCCCAAGATCCTTATGGTTTAAGAAGACAAGCTTTGGGAATAATTAAGATAGTCTTAGAAAAAAATCTGGAAATATCCTTAAAGGATGTCATTTGTAAATCTTTATGTTTTTATAAAAAAAATGTATTTTTTAAATTAGAAAAAGAAAAAAATGAAATAACTTCTCAGATATTGTATTTTTTTCAACAAAGGATAAAAAATATCTTTTTAGAAGAAGGGATATATTATGATATAATCGATGCGGTTTTAACAGTTGATAATAAAGGAGATTTATTTGATATTAAACGTAGGATAGAGGTTATTAATGAGTTATATAATCAGCCAATTTTTAAAAAAATACTTAACTCATCAAATAGAGTATTAAATTTATCCAAGAATGATAAAGAAATTGAGGTCGATAAATCATTATTAAAGGAAAAAGCAGAATATAATTTATATTATAATTATGAAAATATTGTTCCCAGAGTAAAGGAATATATTTTTAACAAAGAATATAAAAGAGTATTTGATTTATTAGAAGATTTATGTGAACCGGTAGAAGAATTTTTTGAAAAAGTGCTGGTAATGACCAAAGAGGCAAATATTAGAAGAAATAGGATTGCCATTATAAAGAAAATTAGTATATTATTTAATCAAATAGCCGATTTATCTAAGATTGTTTCTATTAAAGAGAAAGGAGAATAAACATGAAAAATATTGAAGATAAACCTACGATATATATAATTTCTGATTCTACCGGTGAAACTGCTCAAACAGTAGTATATGCTGCAATTAGTCAATTTAATTCTGAGGATATTAAATTAAAATTATTTGCTCATATTGAATCTATCAAGGATATCAAAGGTATAATTGATAAAATTAGCAAAGAGAAGAGTTTTATAATTTATACTGTAGTTAAACCAGAGTTAAGGTTATTTTTAAAAGAGGAAGGTAAGAAGCAATCTATTATTTCTTTTGATCTACTTGGACCAATTATTGAAAATATCGAAAAAATAAGTGGGATTGCACCTAAATTAGAACCAGGAATTATCAGAAAATTAGATAAAGAATATTTTAAAAGAATGGAAGCAATAGAATTTGCAGTGAAATATGATGCTTGTCAAAGGGAATTAAATTTATCCAAAGCTGACTTAGTAATATTAGGGGTTTCTAGGACTTCAAAAACACCACTTAGTATGTATCTTGCCCATAAAGGATTAAAAATAGCCAACATAATTTTAGATTTTGAATTCGATCCACCACCAGAAATATTTAATTTACCTCTGCTGAAAGTAGTTGGTTTAACCATAGACCCTGATAAATTAATTGAAATAAGAAGTGAACGATTAAAAGCATTAGGATTATCCGAAAAGAGTATATATACTAATAAAGAAAGAGTGGTTAAAGAATTAAAATATGCGGATAATATTTATAGAAAGATCGGATGTCCAATAATTAATATAACCAATATGGCAATAGAAGATATTGCAACTAAAATACTTAAATTAATAAAGGAAGGAAAATAATTATGAAAAAATATGTCTATTTTTTTAATGAAGGAAAAGCTAATATGAAAACAATTTTAGGAGGGAAAGGTGCAGGATTAGCTGAAATGACCCGAATTGGTCTTCCCGTACCTCAAGGATTTACTATAAGTACAGAAGCCTGTATTGAATATTATAGAAACGGTACCAGATATCCTGAAGGATTAGAAGAACAGATAAAAGATAAACTACAACAATTGGAAAAAATATCTAAAAAGAAATTGGGAGATCCAAAAAATCCTTTATTGGTTTCAGTGCGATCAGGTGCAGCAATTTCTATGCCCGGTATGATGGATACGGTTTTAAATTTAGGATTAAATAATTTTACTATTCAGGGAATTATCGAGATAACCAAAAATGAGCGTTTTGCTTATGACAGTTACCGTCGTTTCATTCAGATGTTTGGGAATGTAGTTTTAGGCATTGAACATGATAAATTTGAAATAATTTTGGAAGAAGTTAAAAAAGAACTTAAAGTAAAATTAGACCCAGAAATCGAAGGTGAAGGGCTGAAAAAATTATTAGAAAGATATAAAAAGCTAATTAAAAAAGAGATCGGAAAAGATTTCCCTCAAGACCCTGAATTACAATTAAAAATGGCCATAGATGCCGTATTTAATTCTTGGAATAATAAAAGAGCAATAACTTATCGAAAGATCAATAAAATACCTGACGATCTAGGTACAGCGGTAAGCGTTCAAGAAATGGTATTTGGTAATATGGGAGATAATTCTGGAACGGGAGTTGGATTTACCAGAAATCCTTCTACCGGGGAAAAAGAGTATTACGGAGAATATCTACTAAATGCCCAAGGAGAAGACGTGGTGGCAGGCATTAGAACACCTATGCCATTATCAAATTTAAAAAATGATTTACCTAAATTATATCAAGAACTTATTAAAGTAATCCAACTTTTAGAAAAGAATTACCAAGATGTCCAGGATTTTGAATTTACCATAGAAAAGGGGAAACTTTATTTACTACAAACTCGAACCGCTAAAAGAACCGCCCAGGCTGCAGTTAAAATTGCCGTAGATATGGTGGAAGAAAAGATAATAAGTAAAGAGGAAGCAATTTTGAGGGTAGAACCTAATCAGTTAAATCAATTATTACATAAAAGAATAGATCCAAACGCAAAGATTAAAGTGATTGCTAAAGGACTACCCGCTTCTCCTGGTGCAGCTTATGGAAAAGTTATTTTTACCGCAGATGAAGCAGAACAATTAGGGAAAGAAAAAGAACCAGTAATATTAGTAAGAACAGAAACAACTCCTGATGATATTCATGGAATGGTAGAAGCACAAGGTGTTCTTACTAGTAGGGGTGGTATGACTAGCCACGCTGCAGTAGTAGCACGAGGAATGGGAAAAGCTTGTGTAGCAGGTTGCAGTGTTTTGAGTATTAACGCAAAAAAAGAAACCATTAGTGTTAATAATATTACCATAAAAAAAGGTGAATTTATTACCATAGATGGTGGGAGTGGAGAAGTATTTTTAGGAAAAGTTCCTACCATTGATCCAGAAATGAGTGAAGAGTTTAAAATATTATTATCTTGGTCTAATGAAAAAAAACGCTTAGGCGTATACGCAAATGCTGATACACCTGAAGATGCTCTAAAGGCAAGAGAATTAGGGGCAGAAGGTATAGGACTAACTAGAACTGAGCATATGTTTATGGCTCAGGATCGATTACCTATTGTACAGGAAATGATTATGGCCGATAATAAAAAAAATAGAGAAGAAGCTTTAAAAAAATTGTTACCCATACAAAAAGGTGATTTTATAGGAATTTTTAAAGCGATGGAAGGTCTGCCGGTAATTATTAGACTTTTAGATCCACCACTTCATGAATTTCTACCTAATTTAGAGGATATTTTAATAGAAGTAACCACTTTACGATTAAAAGAAAAGGATATTAAAGAACTTAATGAAAAAGAAAAATTGTTAGAAAAAGTAACATCTTTACACGAAATAAATCCAATGTTGGGACTTAGAGGATGCAGGTTAGGATTATTGTATCCTGAAATATATAATATGCAAGTCCAGGCCATTATAGAAGCAGCAATAGAATTAACTAAGAAAGGAATAAAAGTTAAACCCGAAATAATGATTCCTCTGATCAGCCATATAAACGAATTAAAACCAATATGTAGAGATGTAAGAAAAATTGCCGATGAAAAGATAAAATTGGCAGGAATAAAATTAAACTATAAAGTTGGAACTATGATTGAATTACCTCGAGCTGCACTAACTGCTGATAAGATAGCAGAAGAAGCTGAATTCTTTTCCTTTGGTACCAACGATTTAACCCAAACAACTTTTGGAATAAGCCGGGATGATGCAGAAGGTAAATTCTTATTAAAATATGTGGATGATCATATTTTAGAGGATAATCCTTTTGAAGTTTTGGATCAAGAAGGAGTAGGGAAATTAGTAGAGTTAGGAACTAGTTTAGGCAGAAAAACTCGACCTGATTTAGAAGTAGGTATTTGCGGGGAACATGGTGGAGAGCCTCGATCTGTAGAATTTTGTCATTCTGTAGGATTAAATTATGTTAGTTGTTCTCCTTTCCGAGTTCCTATTGCTCGATTAGCAGCTGCCCAAGCAGCAATAAAGGAAAAAAATTTAAAGTGTGGGAAGAAATAAAACTGAAAATAAATTAATTTTAATATTAAGAGATCTATAAAATGTAATATAAAATAGAAAGGATAAAAAAAATGCAAATTGAATTATTAATTCCTTTAAGTGGTCTAATTGCCTTGGCCTTTGCCTTATTTCTTTCTATAATGGTAATTAGAGAAAAACCAGGAAACCAAACCATGCAAGACATCGCAAAATTAATTGAACAGGGAGCTATGGCTTTTTTAAAAAGAGAATATAGCGTATTAGTTTTTTTCATTATCATAGTGAGTATTATTTTGAATTGGGTAAGGGGTCCTATTACAAGTTATGCTTTTATATTGGGGGCTATTTGTTCCATATCAGCTGGTTTTTTCGGAATGAAAGTAGCTTCTAAAGCAAATGTTAGAACTACCAATGCTGCTAAAGAAGAAGGAATAGGGAAGGCTTTAAGAATAGCTTTTTCTGGTGGTTCAGTTAGTGGCATGGCTGTAGCTGGTTTTGGCCTTTTTGGGATAGGTATTTTTTACTATTTTATGAGAGATGCAAGTTTAATTGATGGATTTTCTTTAGGAGCAAGCTCTGTTGCTTTATTTGCCAGAGTAGGTGGAGGAATATTTACCAAAGCTGCAGACGTAGGAGCTGATCTAGTAGGAAAAATTGAAGCAGGAATTCCTGAGGATGACCCTCGTAATCCGGCAGTTATTGCCGATAATGTAGGTGATAATGTAGGTGATATAGCCGGAATGGGTGCCGATCTATTTGAATCTTATGCAGGTGCAATAATTTCCACTATGATTTTAGGGCAAATATTATTTAAAACAACTAATGCAGTGATATTTCCTTTGTTGTTATCTGCTTGTGGAGTAATTTCATCTATTATAGGATCTTTTTTTGTAAAAACTAATAACCCTAAAAACATAAACAATGCTTTAACCAAAGGAACTATGGTTAGTGGTTTTTTATTAATTGTATCTTCTGTTTTTCTTTCATATTCTATGTTTAAAAATTTAGATATATTTTATGTAACTGCCGCTGGATTAATTGCCGGAATACTTATTGGTTTCATTACCGAGCGCTATACTTCCTTTAGTTATTCTCCCGTAAAATCAATTGCTCAATCAACAACTACTGGAGCTGCAACTACAATTATTTCAGGATTAGCTGTCGGAATGGAAAGTACTTGTCTTCCTTTAATTATATTAGCTATTACTATTTTGATAGCCAATAAATTTGCCGGATTATATGGTATTGCCATCTCAGGGGTAGGAATGCTTTCTATAATTGGAAATACAGTTTCTGTTGATTGTTATGGACCTATTGCTGATAACTCAGGAGGAATCGCTGAGATGTCAGGATTAGATCCTAAGGTAAGAGAAATTACTGACTCTTTAGATGCAGTTGGTAATACTACTGCTGCTATGGGAAAAGGCTTTGCTATCGGTTCAGCCGCATTAACTGCTTTAGCTTTATTTGCTGCTTATTGTAGTTCTGTAGGGTTAAAAGTTATAAGCATAACCAATCCAGTAGTTGTTGCCGGTATGTTTATTGGTGGCCTTTTGCCCTTTCTTTTTTCTGCTTTAGCTATAAAGGCAGTTGGGAAAACAGCTTCCTTAATCATAGAGGAGGTCCGTAGGCAATTTAGAGAAATAGTTGGTTTAAAAGAAGGGAAAGCAAAACCAGATTCTGCTAAATGTGTGGATATTAGTACTAAAGGAGCTTTAAGAGAAATGATTCTGCCAGGTCTATTAGCTGTAGTAGCTCCCATCGCTGTTGGAATATTACTTGGTCCGGAAGCTTTAGGAGGTTTATTAATTGGAGCAGTATTAGTAGGAGTATTATTAGCTATTATGATGGCTAATGCTGGAGGTGCCTGGGATAATGCCAAAAAATATATTGAAATGGGAAATTATGGAGGTAAAGGAACCAAATCTCATGAAGCAGCCATTACCGGTGATACTGTAGGTGATCCCCTGAAAGATACCGCTGGTCCTTCCATGAATATATTAATTAAAGTTATGTGTATAGTTTCTTTAGTTTTTGTACCTCTATTTATACATTAGTCGTTAGTGAATAAATAGTTTGTATCGCGTGAAGATGGGTAGCCGGTTAGCCAGTTTACCCGTTACTAAATAAACTTGCATCTTGCCTCTCACAACTAATAACCTGTATTTAATACTAA
>NZ_PFKO01000115.1:0-15110 GCF_002784285.1 Candidatus Infernicultor aquiphilus | reverse complement strand
GGTAGATTGGTAGATTGAATTAAGGAGAAATTATAATTGAGATTTAGTGATTTAATTATAAAAAAAAGAAATGGTTTAAAATTAACTGAAAACGATATAATATTTATGATTGAAGAATATAATGGGGGCAAAATACCAGATTATCAAATGTCTGCAATGTTAATGGCTATCTACTTTAAAGGAATGAACAACAGCGAAATAAGATATTTAACCAAGGCTATGATTGATTCTGGAAAAATAATAGATTTAAGTTCTATCCCCGGGATTAAAGTTGATAAGCATAGTACTGGTGGAGTGGGCGATACTACTACTCTCGCTTTAGCTCCCATGGTAGCAGCAGCGGGTGTCAAGGTGGCTAAGATGTCAGGACGAGGTTTAGGTCATACCGGTGGTACAATTGATAAATTAGAATCAATTGAGGGATTTAAAACAGAATTAAGTCTAAATAAATTTATAAAAATTGTTAAAAAGGTTGGGGTATCAATTATTAGCTCTACTTCAGATTTAGTTCCAGCAGATAAGAAATTATATGCCTTAAGGGATGTAACTGGAACAGTAGATAGTATTCCTTTAATTGTAAGCAGTATTATGAGTAAAAAACTAGCTGCTGGTGCTGATGCGATAGTATTAGATATTACTACGGGAAGTGGAGCTTTTATGAGAGAGTATAAGGACGCTTTGAAGTTAGGAAAAATTATGGTGGATATAGGATTAGAATTTAAGAAAGAGATTATTGGGGTAGTTTCAAATATGGATGAACCTTTAGGTTTTGCTATAGGTAATTCGTTAGAAGTGAAAGAAGCTATTGAAATTTTAAAAAACAAAGGACCAGAAGATTTACGTAGACTTTGTCTTGTCCTTGGTTCTTATATGTTAAAATTAGGTAGAGTAACCAAAACTTACCAAGAAGGAAAAAATAAATTAGAAAAAATACTAAAAAGCGGGGTGGCCCTTAATAAATTTAAAGAGATGATAATTGCTCAAGGTGGGAATTCAGGTATTATCGATAATCCAAAATTATTACCTTTAGCAAAACATTGTACTAAAATTAAGGCTAATAAAAGTGGATATATACAGAAAATAGATTCTAGATTAGTGGGAGAAAGTGCCATGCTTTTAGGAGCAGGTAGAGAGGAAAAAGAATCTAAAATTGATTTATCCGTTGGGATTGTTTTAAAAAAGAAAGTGGGTAACAGAATTAATATTAATGAAGACTTAGCTGAGGTGCATTATAATGATTCAGAAAAATTAAAAGAAGCAAAGAAAAAATTATTATCCTCATTTATTATAGGAATTAAAAAACCAGTAAAATTACCATTAATTTTAGCTACTATTAGTAGACAAGGCATTAAGGAATTTAGATGAACAGTATCAAGCATTGAGTATCGAGTATCGAGTGAAGGAAATCGGTTTTCAGTTATCGGTTTATAGTTTTTAAATAAAGAGATAAAAAGAATCGGATTCTGTATTCTGACTTCTTTTTAAATGCTAAACGCTATATACTAGTTTGTATGAGATACGATTTACGAATTTCTCTACTGAATTCTTCTCTCTCTCTCTAATTTTTCTTACTATATGCTATATACTCGATACTATATACTAAATATACTCTACGCTAAACGCTATACGTATACTATCTTTTGTTTTTTTATGCTATAATTTTAAATAAAAAAGAAGGTAATTTATTGGAAGTAATTATTAGTCATCAAAGTACAGATTTTGATTCCTTAGCCTCTATGGTAGCCGCTAAAAAGATATATAAAGATGCTCTCTTAGTATTTCCTGGAGCTGTCGAGAAAAATGTAAGAAAATTTATATCCCTATATAGAGAGTTAATTGAGATAACTCCACTTAAAAACATTAAAATACAAGAAATTACTAAGCTGATAATAGTTGATACTCGGATAAAAAGAAGAATTGGTTCATTTGCTAATGTATTAAAGAAGAAAGATATAGAAATTCATATTTATGATCACCACCCTTCTACTGGGGACGATATCAAGGGAGATCTCAATGTAATAGAAGAAGTAGGGGCGACTACTACCATACTTTTAAAAAAATTAAAACAGATGAACTTAGAAATTACTCCTATGGAAGCAACTCTTTTTGCTTTAGGAGTGTATGAAGATACTGGTTCTCTAACTTTTTCAACTACTACAGTTGATGATGTAAACAGTATTTCTTATCTATTTGATAAAGGAATAAAATTAAAAGCGGTAGCTAATTTTATTAATATTGGTTTAAACTCAACCCAAAAAAAATTATTGAACCAATTACTCAATTCTTCTAAAGAAATATTTTGTAAGAGTGTATGTATTAATATAGCGAAAGCGGAGATAAAAAATTATACAGAAGGGTTAGCCCTGCTTACCCATAAACTAATAGAAATTGAAAATAGTGATGTTTTTTTTACCCTAGTAAAAATGGGAGAAAGAATATATATAGTCGGAAGAAGCAGAACAAATTCTGTTGATGTAGATGAGATTCTAAGAGAATTAGGAGGTGGAGGTCACTTCCAAGCAGCTTCCGCAGTAGTTAAAGATCTCTCCTTAAATGAATTAGAGAAAAAACTTTTGAAAGTCTTAGAAAGAAAAGTAAAGGTAGGAATTGTGGCAAAAGATATTATGTCTTCATCGGTAAAAACTGTTAATATTAAAACTTCTATTGAAGAGACTGGAAAAATATTATTAAGGTACGGACATACCGGAATCCCAGTAATAGAAGAGGGGAAATTAATGGGGATTATTACCAGGTCGGAAGTAAATAAGGCTGAGCGTCATGGATTTGGAAAAGAACCAGTAGATAAATATATGTCTAATCAGATTATTAGTGTAACTCTCGATACACCTTTAAATGAAATTCAAGAATTAATGATTAATCATGATATTGGAAGAATATTAGTACTTAGTAATGATAATAAGTTAAGAGGAATTGTCACCAGGACTGATTTAATAAGAAATTTATATGGTATAAATAATATTCCTAAAAAAACATTTTCCACCTATATTGAGAGTGAAAATAAAATAGAAAGAAAAAAACAAATAGATTTAATAGAAAAAGTATTTTCTAAAAAAATTCAAGATATCTTGTATAAAGTTGGAAAGATAGGTGATAGGTTAAAATTTTCAGTTTTTATGGTAGGAGGAGTAGTAAGAGATCTTTTTTTAAAAATTAAAAATTATGATCTGGATATTGTTGTGGAAGGGGAAGGAATAAAATTTGCTCAAGATTTAAGTAAAGAATTAGGAGGGAGAATTAAAAGTCATGAAAAATATGGTACCGCAGTAGTAATTTTACCAGATGGTTTTAAAATAGATGTGGCGACTGCTAGACGAGAATTTTACGAATACCCAGCAGCTCTCCCTCAAGTTGAGTTAAGTTCAATAAAAAAAGATTTATATAGGAGAGATTTTACTATAAATGCTATGGCTATCCAGTTAAACCAAAAACATTATGGAAAATTAATTGACTTTTTTGGAGGACAGAAAGATTTACATTTTGGCCTAGTCAGAGTTTTATATAATTTAAGTTTTGTTGAAGATCCAGCACGTATTATACGTGCAATAAGATTTGAACAAAGATATAATTTTAAGATGGATAAGTCCACTGAAGATTTTCTTAAAAAAGCTATTGACGATAAGTTGCTCTCTAAATTAAGGAAGAATAGAATTGTGGAAGAATTGATCTTAATATTACAAGAAGAGAATCCAGAAAAAATATTAAAAAGAATGGAAGAATTAGGAGCTTTAAAATATATTCTACCAGGAGTAGAATTAAATTCAGATACAACTGAAAAATTCAACAGAGCGAAAGAAAATTATAATTTTTGGAAATATAATATCCCTGAAGAAAAAATAGAACTATGGCTGATAAATTATTATTGTTTATTTAAAAAATTTAAAAATAATAAAATGCAGGTGATTACTAATAAGTTAATGTTTGATCAAAAAATATTAAGAAAGATAAATTATATTAACTCAAATATAAATCAAATTATAAAATTTATAGCTCAAAAAAATAAAATATTACCAAGTATTATTTACTTAAAATTAAAAAATTTACCCAATGAAATATTATTTTTAGTTATGATGGAAAATAATTCCCATATTGCAAAAGAAAGAATAGTTAAATTTTTAAAAGAATATAAAAAAGTAAGTTTATATATTTCGGGGAAAGAACTAAAAGAATTGCATCTAAAACCTGGCCCTATATATTCACAAATTTTAAATAAATTACTTTATGCTAAACTAAATGGAGAAGTAAAAAATCAAAAGGATGAAATTAGATTGGTAAATAATATTTTACAAGAAAAAGAAAGGAATAAGAAATAAATAAATGTTGAATAATATATTCGAAATTGTTTGGAGTATACCTGCAGTTTTAATTGCTATCACTATTCATGAATATTGGCATGGTAGAATTGCGTATAAATTAGGTGACCCAACAGCAGCAGAAGCAGGAAGGCTTACTTTAAATCCTTTAGCTCACCTCGACCCAATAGGAACTTTAATGTTGATTTTATTTCGCTTTGGTTGGGCAAAACCAGTACCAGTAAATTTTAATAATTTAAACCATCCCAAAAGAGATATGATATATGTTTCTTTAGCTGGACCTGTGGCTAATATATTAACTGCTATTATATTTGCTTTAACGTTGAGATTAAGTTATTATTTCTTCTTTCGAATTACAGTAGTACAAAATAATGTTTTTTTAAAATTAATTATAACTTTAATTAAAGGGTGGCTACTTTTTTTGCAAACTGGAGTGATAATAAATTTAGCTCTAGCAATATTTAATTTAATTCCTGTTCCACCCTTAGATGGGTCAAAAATATTATTGGGATTTTTACCTAATTCAACAGCTTATAGATATGCTAAGTTAGAATCTTATGGGCCAATTATCTTATTAATACTTGTATTAAGTGGTATAATTGGAAAGATATTATTTCCGGTAGTATTTTTTTTGTTTAATTTATTAGTATAAATATAGAAGATTTAATAAATATTTTATAATAAAATCAAGGAAGGAGCACTTCGGATGAAAGGAATAATTTTTAGTGGGATGCGCCCTACTGGAAAGCTACACTTAGGGAATTATTTAGGAGCTTTAGAAAATTGGGTAAAACTTCAAAAAGAATATAGCTGTTTTTTTGGGGTGGTAGATTTACATGCCTTAACTACTGGATATAATCATACTGAAGAATTAAAAGAAAATATTAAAGAAATGCTTATTGATTGGTTTAGCGCAGGTATTGATCCTGAAAAAAGTACTGTATTGATACAATCTTATGTTCCAGAACATGCAGAACTACATTTACTTTTTTCTATGATTACCCCCTTATCTTGGTTAGAAAGAAATCCAGTTTTAAAAGAACAGATACGTGATTTAGGATTAAAAGAAAATATTGATTATGGTCTTTTGGGATATCCAGTTCTAATGGCTTCAGACATTTTAATCTATAAATCAAATGCTGTACCAGTGGGAGAAGATCAGGTACATCATATAGAAATAGCTCGAGAAATTGCCAGAAGATTTAATAGTCTTTATAAAAATATTTTTCCTTTACCCGAAGCAAAGCTAACCAGGATATCTCGTGTTCCCGGGATTGATGGAAAAAGGATGAGTAAAAGTTTAAAAAATACTATTTCCATTTCTGATCCTCCCAAAATAATGGAACAAGAAATTAAATCAATGATAACTGATACTCAAAAAATAAAATTAAATGATCCAGGACATCCTGATATTTGTATTGTATTTACATATCAAAATATATTTAATCCAGATCAATCTCGAGAAATATCTGCAGGATGCCAATCAGGAAAATTGGGATGTGTAGAATGTAAAAAAATATTAGCTAAAATTTTAATAAATAAATTTGATGGATTTAGAGAGAAAAGAAAATATTTCGAAAAAAATCCTAAAATAGTTCAAGAAATTGTTATTGAAGGAAGCAAAAAGGCAAGGAAAATAGCTAAAAAAACACTTGAAGAAGCAAAAAAAGCTATGAATATGAATTATGAATAATATATTCGAAGCTTCCACCAATGAATTACTAAAAAAGATAAAAGAAAATATAATAGATATTGATCTCGTCTCTATTACAGAGATAATAAATCAATATTTGCAATATGTTATTAAAAATAGGAATATTATTGATTTAAATAACGCCGGTAAAATAATAAACAATATGGTGATGATATTGAAAATAAAGTCAGAGTATCTTCTTCCTAAATTGGAAATTAAAAATAACGAAAAGGAAGATAATGAAGATAATGATTTTGCAACTTCAAAAGAAAAGGAATCATATATTCAAGAATATAATAAATTTCAAAAAGTAGTTGAATATTTAAAGGAAAAAGAAGGAGATCAGAATAATATATATTTCCCAATGATGGAAAGTAGAATAAAGAAAGATAATATAGAAATCCAAAAAGTTGATTTGGCAGACCTTTTAGTCTGTTTAGAAAAAGTTCTATTAAGTAATAAAAAGAAAGAATTTATACCTATTAAAAAGAGAATTTTTACTATCAATACTAAGATGAAAGAAATACTCAATTTATTGAAAAATAGTAAAGAAGGATTTTCTTTCGAGTATTTTATGGAAAGAACTCAAAGTAAGCTAGAAATTATTGTTATTTTTCTTGCCTTATTAGAACTTATATATTTAAAGAAAATCAATTGTTTTCAAAATAAAAGTTTTGATAAAATCATATTTAATATGAAGGGGGATGCTTTAAATTAAAAGAAGAATTAGATAATTATTCTGAATGGAAAAATGTAATAGAATGTTTATTGTTTGTTTCAAATGACCCTTTGACGGTCAAAAAAATAAATGAAATTACTGGCCTTGAAAAAAATAGAATTAAAAAAATTATTAATGAATTAATTTCTAATTATAAAGGTGATAATAGACCATTTAAAATATATGAAATCGCTGGAGGATATAAATTAGGTACTAAACCGGGGTATTCTAGATGGGTAAAAAAGATTTCAGAAAATATAAAAAAGCACCAAATTTCAAAAGCTGCTTTAGAAACATTGGCTATTATTGCCTACAATCAACCGATAACCCGTTTAGAAATTGAAAAAATACGTGGGGTAAATTGTTCAGGCGTTTTGATGAATTTATTAAAGCATAAATTTATAAAAATTAGTGGAAGGAAAAAAGTAGCCGGAAATCCCATACTCTATAAGGTTACAGATGCATTTTTAATACATTTTGGCCTAAAAAGAATATCTGATTTGCCTAAAATATCAGAAATAGGTATTAATTAATATGCGCGAAAGGTTACAAAAATATTTAGCAAGAGTAGGGATTGATTCTAGAAGAAAGTGCGAAGAACTAATTCTTGGAGGTAAGGTGCGAGTAAATAATTTGATAGTTACTAAATTAGGAACAAAAATTAATCCCCAAGAAGATATTATAGAGGTAAAAGGTAAATTAATAAAATATAAAGAAAAAAAGGATTACATTTATATTTTATTAAATAAGCCTCAAGGATATTTAACTTCTTTATATGACCCTTATCATAGGCCAACTATTTTGGACTTACTAAAAGGCATAACCGAAAGAATTTATCCTGTTGGGCGTCTGGATTTTAATTCAGAAGGATTATTAATTCTAACCAATGATGGCGAGCTAACTTATGGTTTAACCCATCCTTCAAAAAAGATTGAAAAGACTTATATTGTTAAAGTAAAAGGAATTCCTTCTTTAAAAAAATTAAATATTTTATCCAAAGGAATTATTTTAGAAAATAATTATAAAATATTACCTTGTAATATTCATACCTTGAAAACTATAAGTGGTAATGCGATATTAAAAATAAAGCTAAGAGAAGGTAAAAAAAGACAAATTAGGAAGATGGGTGAATATATTGGACACCCGGTTTTAAAATTAAGAAGAATTCAGATAGATTCCATTCGCTTAAAAGGTGTAAAACCAGGAGAATATAGGCATTTAAATAAGCAAGAAATTAGAAGTTTGAAGAAAACGATATAGCACTATATGGTATCGAGTATATAGTGTTGAGTATATAGTATGTAGTATATAGTGAAAGATAAAAGTTGCAGGAATTAGTAATCAGAAGTAAAGAAAAAGTAGGGGCGTATTACATACGCAAGGTAAAAAATTACGGAATCTTTACTCAATACTCAATACTCAATACTCAATACTATATACTAATTATGCTATTCACTAACGACTAATTTGAGGTGAATTAATGAGCAAAAAGGGGTTGATAATTGCTATAGATGGACCCGCTGCGGTGGGCAAAAGTACCATTGGCAAATTAATTGCCCAGAAATTAGGTTTTTTATACATTGATACAGGAGCAATTTATAGAGCTATAACCTGGAAAGTTTTAAAAAATAACCTTAGTGTAAATAATGAAGATTTAATTTCAATGCTAGTTTCAAAGACTCAAATAAAAATAAATAGAGTAAGTAGTAATAGTTTAAAAGATTATTATCATATCTTTATTGATGGGAAAGATGTAACTGAGGAAATACGAGATCCAAAAATTGATCAAAATGTTTCTCAAATAGCTAAATTACCCAAAATTAGGAAACAATTAATTTCTCTTCAGAAAAAATTAGCTAAAGAGGGAAATATTATAATGGAGGGTCGAGATATCGGATCGGTAATTTTACCGTATGCAGATATAAAATTATATTTTATTGCTTCCGAAGAAGAAAGGACTAAAAGGAGATATAAAGAACTTACCGCTAAAGGTTATAAAATAGATTATAAAGAAGTTAAAAAACAGATAATGAAAAGAGATGAAATTGATAGCCAGAGAAAATATGCTCCTTTAACTAAAGCAGAAAATGCTGTTCTAATCGATTCTACAGAAAAAACCATTGAGGAAGTAAAAAATGAGATTTTAAAAATAATAAAAAAATATAAAGAGAATGGAAAAAAGTAAATTGAAAATAATATTATCCCCCAAAATGGGTTTTTGCTTCGGGGTTAAAAAATCAGTAAACTTAGCAAAAGATACTATAAAAAAAAGAAAAAATGACGTATATATGTTAGGCTCAATAATAAATAACCCTCAAGTTATAGAATATTTTAAAAAAAGGGGAGCAAAGATTGTAAATAATTTAGGTGAAGTTCCAGAAGAAAGTGTAATTATAACCAGGGCTCATGGAATATCTCCTTTGTTACTACATCAAGCTTACCAGAAAAGATTATCTGTAATTGATACTACTTGTCCATATGTTAAAAAAGTACAAGAGATAGCTGGTTATTTATATAAAAATGGCTATTTTATAGTTATCTTTGGAGACAAAAAACATCCTGAAATATTAAGTGTATTAGATTTAATCCAAAATAATGCTTTAGTAGTTAG
Organism: Candidatus Infernicultor aquiphilus; assembly: GCF_002784285.1. Lineage (NCBI taxonomy): Bacteria > Pseudomonadati > Atribacterota > Candidatus Phoenicimicrobiia > Candidatus Pheonicimicrobiales > Candidatus Phoenicimicrobiaceae > Candidatus Infernicultor > Candidatus Infernicultor aquiphilus. The sequence goes on along the minus strand of NZ_PFKO01000115.1, from coordinate 5,757 downwards.
TTCTTTTTATGAAATAGAAAAGATAAAACAACAGAAAAAAATTGGTTTTATTTCTCAAACCACAAAAAATATTTATGATTTTAAAAAGTTATTACCTGCTTTGTTAAATAAAACTGAAGAATTAAGAATTTTTAATACTATATGTAAAGCTACCATAGAAAGACAAAAGAGTACCCTTGAATTAGCAAAAAAAGTTGATGTAATGATTGTAATTGGAGGGAAAGAAAGTGCCAATACATCTCGATTAGCAGAAATATGTAAAAAACAAGGAGTAAAAACCTACCATATTGAAACTGAAAACCAAATAAAATACGAATGGTTTCACCCAGATGATAGAATTGGGATTACCAGTGGAGCCTCTACTCCTAATTGGGTAACTAATAAAGTTATAAATAAACTTAAAAAAGAATATTTTTAAGATACTTTTTCTACTTTACCTGCTTTTAAACATTTAGTACAAATATTAATTCTTTTAATGCTATTATTAATTTTTACTTTGGCTTTTTGAATATTGGGAGACCAGGTTCTATTAGTTACTCTATGAGAATGACTAATTTGTTTCCCAAATTGTAGCCCTTTGCCACAGATGTCGCATTTTGCCATTTTTTATATTTCCTCCCCATCTATTATAGAAAATAATCAGTATTTTAAATTCTATCATATTATATAGAGCCTTGGCAAGTAATAATTCATAGTTTGTAATATTTATATTTAAAAAAGTAAATATTTAGACAGATAGAATTCAGAAATAGAGATAGCATCTTGTATTTTATGAATCATATCTGGTATATTATAAGCAAATAGAGATTAGCATATAATACATAAAAAAAATGATTAAGAGTAAAATATGAAAATTGTTGCGGGAAAAAACAGAGGTAATAAATTAAAATCTCTAAAGGGTTTATCCATTCGCCCCACTTCTCAAAAAGTAAGAGAAGCATTATTTGATATTTTAGGAATATCCATCGAAGGAACTTATTTTTTAGATTTATTTGCCGGCACTGGAGCAATAGGAATCGAAGCACTAAGTAGAGGAGCACAGAAAGTAATCTTTATTGAAAAAGAAATAAAATGTATAAAAATTATAAAAGAAAATTTAAAAAAAACTAAAAATAACCAAAATTCCCTGGTTTTTAAAATTGATTTTTTGTCTGGTATAAAATTATTAGCTAAAAAAAATTATTTATTGGATTGTATCTTTCTTGATCCACCTTATAATATGGGTTTAGTAAATATTTCTTTATTAGAAATATCAAAATTACCTATACTTAAAAAAAATAGTGTAGTAATTGTTCAGCATTATAAAAAAGAAAAAGTTGAGGAAAATATAAATAACTTAAAATTATTTGATCAAAGAAAATATGGAGAGTCCTATTTGTCTTTTTTTAGTAATACCAATACATAAAATTTATAATTAGAAAATCTGTATAATCGTTTTAGAGGAGGGAAAAATGAGAATAGCGGTCTATCCTGGAAGTTTTGATCCAATTACTAATGGCCACCTTAATATTATTGAAAGAGCTACAAATATTTTTGATAAAATAATAGTAGGCGTGGCAAATAATCCTAAAAAATCAACTTTATTTTCTGCACCAGAGAGAATAGATATGATAAAAGAAGTAACCAAAAATTTAGAAAAGGTAAAAATACAGTCATTTTCTGGGTTATTAATTGACTTTATGAAAAGTAATAAGGCAAATATTATCATCAGGGGGATGAGGGCTATCTCTGATTTTGAGCATGAGTCGCAATTGGCTTTAATGAATAAAAGACTTGCTCCAGAAATCGAAACAATTTTTATGGTTACTTGTTCCAAATACTCTTACTTAGATTCAAGTATAGTTAAGGAAATTGCAAGTTTAAATGGTTGCATAAATCAATTAGTTCCTGAAATTGTAGAGAAAAAATTAAGAGAAAAACTTTTTAATAAAAATATTTAGTAGAATTATATTACTTTATTTTTTAAGTTATAAATTTAAAAATTTATTACTAAGTTAAAAAAATCTGTCTATATAATAAAAAAATAAATAATGTCATATATTAAAAAATATTTTTTAATTATTATAATTATAATTTTAATTCTAATTAATTTAATTACAACTCCTTATTATCTTGTAGTTCCTGGACAGTGTGTCAATTTAAGTCAAAATATTACAGTAGAAAATGGTGAAAAAGATGCCAAAGGAAAATTTCTTCTTACTTCGACTACAATTATAAAAGCAAATTTATTGCTATATTTATATAATTTTTTTGATACTAATGTTGATTTGAAAAATTATAATAAAGAAAATTTGGTAAATTTAAATCAAAAAGAATATATAAATGTAATGGATAAATTGATGCAAGAGAGCCAAATGATTGCTAAAATTGTAGCTTTAAAGAAAGTAGGGTATTTACCAGAAATTTCAGGGGAAGGAGTATTAGTTAATAAGATATTAGATCATAGTTCAGCAAAAGATAAATTATTACCAGGTGACGTAATTGTAAAGGTAAACGATCAGCCTATTAATACTAGAGAAGAATTTTCAAAGATGGTTCAAAGTTATATTTCGACCCAAGTTATTAAGATTACCTTTTTAAGAAATAATCATACTTATTCAGCGTTAATTCCTATTATTGAACTTCCTAATGCAGATAATAAAATAGAAAGTTTAGGTATTGGGATTTATGCTACTAATAAAGATATTGAATGTAAGTTCCCTTTAAAAATAGAAATCTTTTTAGATAAAATAAAGGGACCTTCTGCAGGGCTAATGATTGCTTTAGAAATATTAAATCAATTAACTGAAAATGATTTAAGCCATGGTTTAATAATTGCTGGAACAGGTAATTTAGAAATCGATGGAAAAATATATGAAGTTGATGATATTAAACAAAAGATTATTTCTGCTAAAAAGCAAAAAGCTGATATATTTTTAGTGCCTCAAAATAATTACCAAGAAGCTCTTAAATTTAATCAAGATATAAAAATCATACCAGTTATAGATTTTGATGATGCGATAATGAAATTAATAAAATTATAAAAGTATAAAATTGCTAATAATTATAAAAAAAGAATCAATGCAAGCAAAATCATTAGCAACTTGATTAGTTGTTTCTCTTGCTTTCGAAAGATGATAAAGATGGCCACTATGGAAAGGATTGTATTCGGTGATAATATCTAATATTTTCATAAAATTTCTCGATTTAAAAAATATTTTATGGTATAATTATACGAAATTTATAAAAAAAATGATAGTAAATTATTAAAGGGAGAATTAAAATGAAAATATCTCAAATAATTCGAGAAAAAGCCAAAAAAAATCCTAAGAATATCGTTCTTCCGGAAGGAGAAGAACCGCGAATGATTAAAGCAGCAGAAATAATTACTAAAGAGGGATTTGCAGATTTAATATTATTAGGGAAAAAAGAGAATATTAAATTCAAAGCGCAGGAGTTAGGAATTGAATTTCCAAACAAAATAAAAATTATAAATCCTAAAGAGTCCGACAAATTAAAAAAATATGCGGAATCTTATTACCAACTTCGTAAAAATAAAGGATTGAGTTTGGATGAGGCTTATCAATTACTAGAAGACCCTCTTTATTTTGGTGCATTAATGGTTTATCATAATGATGCAGATGGTTTGGTTGCCGGTTCAATTAATGCTACGGGAGATGTTTTTAGACCTGCTTTGCAGACCATTAAGACTGCCCCTAATATAAATATTGTTTCAAGTTCTTTTATAATGGTTATACCTGATTGTCCCTATGGAGAAAATGGAGTTGTTGTATTTGCAGATTGTGCTATAAATCCGGAACCTAATGCTGAACAGCTTGCTGATATTGCTATCGCCAGTGCTGAAACTGCAAAGGTTTTAGTGGGTATTGAACCAAGAGTGGCTATGTTGTCGTTTTCCACCAAAGGTAGTGCCAAACATTCTATGGTTGACAAAGTAGTGGAAGCTACAAAAATTGCTCAAAAAAAGAGGCCAAATTTGCTTATTGATGGAGAATTACAAGCTGATGCAGCATTAATTCCCTCGATTGGGGAACGAAAGGCTCCAAATAGTAAAATTGCGGGAAAAGCTAATGTTTTAATATTCCCTGATCTACAATCTGGGAATATTGCTTATAAGTTAGTAGAAAGATTAGCTAAGGCTGAGGCTATAGGTCCAATTTCTCAGGGGATGAGAAAACCAGTCAATGATCTTTCTCGAGGTTGTAGCGCAGAAGATATTGTTAATGTAGTAGCTATTACTGTATTGCAAGCAGGTCAAGCAGGTAAGATATAAAGATACAAATTATATTATAGACTTATAATACTTTAAAAAATAATGAGTAAGCATGGATAGAATAAAAAACAAAAGAGGAAGGAAAGATTTTATGATTATATTATCTTTTAATTGTGGTAGTTCTTCAGTAAAATATCAACTTTATAATTGGTCTAAAAAAGAAATAATTGCCAAGGGTATAGTAGAAAGAGTTACTATCGGAAATTCTTTTTGTGTTCATGAAGTTAACCATAAAGAAAAAGTTACTATAAAACATGATTGTATTACTCATAAAGAAGCTATAAAATTAATAATTGATAGTCTCATTCACCCTGAGTATGGAGCTATCAAAGATTTATCTGATATTACGGCTGTAGGTCATAGAGTGGTCCATGGTGGTGAAAAATTTTCTAAATCAGTAATTATAAACCAAGAAGTCATCAAAACTTTTAAAGAACTTGCTGGATTAGCACCTTTACATAACCCACCTAATATCATGGGTATTGAAGCAGCTATGGAGCTTTTACCCCATATTCCTCATATGGCTATTATGGATACTGCCTGGCATCAGACTATGCCTGATTATGTCTATACCTATGCTGTACCTTACCAATGGTATGAAAAATATGGCATAAGAAGATATGGTTTTCACGGTACTTCATTACTATATGTAGCCAAAAGAGCAGCTGTTCTCTTAGGGAAAGATCCTTTTACCTGTAATTTAATAAGTTGTCATATTGGGAATGGGGTAAGTATCAATGCAGTAAAGAACGGTCTTTCTTATGATACCAGTATGGGATTTACACCCTTAGAAGGAGCCATTATGGGTACCAGAGCGGGAGATCATGATGCTGCTTTAGATTTATATTTAATGCAGAAAGAAGGTTTTTCCCCTGAAGAAATGGATACATTTTTGAACAAGAAAAGTGGAATATTAGGTATAACCGAAAAATATGTGGATAGAAGAGATGTAGTAAAAGCAGCAACTGAAGGGGATAAAAGAGCCAAATTGGCGATTGAAATGGAAGCCTACAGACTGAAGAAATATATTGGTGCTTATACCGCTGTCTTAGGAAGATTAGATGCTTTAATCTTTACTGCTGGAGTAGGGGAAATGAGCAGTGTTATAAGAGCTAAGGTATTAGAAGGATTGGATATATTGGGGATTAAATATGATCCAGAAAAGAATAGATTAGCTAAAACCAGAAATGTAGAATCTGATATTTCTGCCCTTGACTCCAGGGTAAAAATATTTATTATTCCTACTGATGAAGAATTAGTCTTTGTGGAAGATGTAATCGCTCTATTGGAAGGTACTTATGACTTACACACTAATTTTAAATATACTTTTCAAGATCCAAATTATAAAAATTTAATGAGAGAGAAAGCTTTTGAAAAAGAATGTAAAAAAAATCCAGAATTATCTAGAATTAAGCATATTAGGACTAATATAATAAATTAAAAAATAAATTAAATAAAAATAAATTATTTTACATTTATTAAAA
>NZ_PFKO01000333.1:483-3174 GCF_002784285.1 Candidatus Infernicultor aquiphilus | reverse complement strand
TGCTATTTTCTGCTTTAGCTGCCTTTGCCAGTGAATTTTCTGGAAGTCTGACTTATTCTGGAGAGTATAATTTCGCCAGCCAAAATTTAAACAACACCTTAAATTTAGACCTTAATTATATTCATAGTTTTACTGATGAGGTTTTTGCGGAAGGAGATTTAGTGATTAAATATACTGATAAAAATTTCTATCTTAATCCTATTATGATTATACCTAAAGAACTTTATATAAGCACCTATGATCTTATCCCTAATCTTGATCTTAAAACAGGTTTGCTAATTATAAATTGGGGTGCCTCGGATATGTTCAGTCCCTTAGATAATTTTAATCCCCTACCTCCCAATATATCTCTTACAGATATATCCAGAAAGAATGGAATATTAGGAGTCGAGGCCACTTATTATTTTAATGATATTACCTATTTGCAGGTTATAGGTCTTCCTCATTTTAGCCCTTCCTTTCTACCGGAAGAATATGAAAAACAACTATATCTTTCTATGTTTTCTCCCCAATTCCAGGCCCAAGGAATAGAAATAAAGGATATTAATATTACTCATAATCTCCCTGAAAACCCAGTATGTGGGATAAAATTAGGAAGAAGTTTTACTTCTTTTGATGCTGCTATCAGCTATTATAATGGTTATTATTTTAGTGCCTATCCTGAAACTATTACCCCTGTTCCAGGGCCTTCTGGAGTATCTTTGGATTTAGGATTAGGATACCCTAAAAGAGAGATTTTTGGATTGGAATTTCAAGGAGATTTTCCCGGTATTGAAGGGGCTACTCTGAGAGGAGATTTAGCCTATATTATACCTGAACCCTGGGAAGTACAAGAGGAATATGCACTAAAAGATCCTTATTTTAAAGCAGCTATAGGTGTAGATTACACTACTTCTTCTAATCTTTATTTAAATGTTGGATATATATGGGGATTTGCCTCTGAAGAAGGAGATGAATGTTCTCCCTACCTTTTTCTAAACGCCAAACAGGAGTTAAAAGATAGTAAATTTACCCCTAATTACCTGGGAGGAATAAGCCTTAGCGATGGGAGTATGATAAATTATATTGGTGCCAGTTATAATTTTACCGATGACTTTTCTATAACTCTTTCTTATCTTTTTATTATGGGAGAAGAGGGGTCAAAGTTTGGACAGATGAAAAGTGCAGAAGGTCTATATCTGGTAGGAGAGTGGTCTTTCTAATGGACGAAAATATTAATAAAAAAGAAAAAATCTTAGAGGCTGCCCAAGAGATTTTTTTTAAAAAAAGTTTTTATGAAGCTACTATGGAGGATATTGCTCAGCTTTCAGGAGTAAAAAAACCTACTATTTATTATTATTATCCTTCCAAAATAGATTTAGCTTCTGAGCTTATTGAACAATATATTAAAAAACTCTTTGGAAAAGTAGAAGAAATAATTTACCAAACCACCGATATCAAACAACGGATTAAGACAATAGTAGATTTCTATATAAATCTTTTAGATGAAAATTCTAAGATTTTTATTACTATCCAAAGAATTGGTTATGATTTTATGCAAAAGGAAGAGAGCAAGAAAAAGATAAATGAACTCTTTGAAAAATTAAGAGTTAGACAAAAAGAAGCGGGCGATTTGTTCGGAGAGGTTATTTTATCCTCAGGTGCAAAAGTATCAGGAGATATATTTTTGTTTTCTCTTATTGCTGCTTTAGGAAGAGCTATAGTTGAAGAAGTATCTCGGGAGAGAAAACCTCGTAAAAGTGAACTTCTGGCCATTAGAGATATTTTTATCGCTTCTGTAAAATAACTTAGTCGATAGTAAATAGTCGTTAGCCGTTAGTTCAAAACTCAAAACTTTTTTCGTGGAACAGAGAACCATCAGACTGTTCTTCTCTAAAAACTTGTCTTACTGGAAAAAGTAAAATTCTTTGTTCTAAGATAAGGAGCCACTACTGGCCCAACAAACCCTTTTTTAGTCTGTCGGTTTTTAGAGATCATATCCACTGCCTTTAACATATCTATTACACTGGTATTAAATCTCATATTCTTAATGGCTTTTATCATCTTACCATCTTCTATTAAGAAAGTCCCATCTCTGGTCATTCCGGTCAACTGGACACTCATAGGATTAAGAACATTAACATAGTGAAAACGAGTGATATAGACACCTTTCTTGGTATTCCCGATTATATCCTGAATATTATCTTCTCCACCTTTCATCACCAGGTTAAAAGGCAGGGCTCCCATGGAAGCACTTTCTGGCGGTAAAGTGTTGGCAGTACATTTCAGGTTATACTTTAAAGCCGTAAGATGATCATACACCCCATCTACTATAACTCCGTCCTTGATGAGATAAATTTTTTCTCGAGGATATCCTACAAAATCAAAAGGTATAGGCAGGGTAAGTTCATCAAGAGGATCATCTAAAATAGTTATAATTTCTGGAAAAATCTTTTTCCTGCGGTTAGCAGAAAAAAAACTTTTTCCCTCCACAATCAATTTACCATTAAAAGCAGTATAAGCAGTATAATCTAAAATACTTGCTACTGCCTCTGGAGAAAGAATAACCGTATATATTCCTGGTTCAATCTCTACCTGATCTACGTTTTTAAAAGCAACGCTTAATAACTCATCGGTTATTTTCTTTATATTAAAATTACTAATATCACTGTCTATAAAGGAGGCATATGCTGTTGAATTATCTTTAGTAAT
>NZ_PFKO01000333.1:214-469 GCF_002784285.1 Candidatus Infernicultor aquiphilus | reverse complement strand
CTACTTTAGTCCCTTGATCAAAAGCAAAGACTCCTTCTGAATTAATAATCACTATCGCTATGGTCTCTGTCTTAAAAGCTCCCGCTGCTTCATATCCCTCTCTATTTACTTCTTTGATTAAATGATTAATCAGGTGTGCCCGCTTTAGAGGAGTAAAATTAGCCGTCTCTTCAGAATATTTACTTTTTATTTTATATAACTGGGGCTTTACTAATTGATAATGATAATCTAATTTTGGACTAATCTTCATCAATT
>NZ_PFKO01000333.1:0-205 GCF_002784285.1 Candidatus Infernicultor aquiphilus | reverse complement strand
TTTCTATATTTTTAGATAAAACCTGCTCATCAATGCTGTTTATCTCTACTATACTAATCCTATCCTTATTTATCACCTTTAAAGTAAAATTCAAATCGGTTTCCGCCACATTTTGATGGATATATGATTGGGCAAATCTGGTAAGCTCACTATTACTTTCTATAACTATTATTTCAAAATCATTTTTTTAAGATAAATTTTTATT
>NZ_PFKO01000343.1:12323-13950 GCF_002784285.1 Candidatus Infernicultor aquiphilus | reverse complement strand
ATTGTAAAGCCAGGTCGGATATATTTATTCCTCTTTCCCGACAAAAATGGGCAGCTTCTTTTGCCTCTTGTAATACTTTTTCTGGAGCTGGATGCCAATCTGGAGCTCCTTTTTCAGTAAGTACACGCATATGTAACGGTGAGGCATTAATTAATCCTATATTTCTTTTTTTAACTACCGGAGTAAGAATATCGTTCATAGTGGTGTCCAATAAATTATAACGGCAATAACTAAGTACAGTATCAATCTCTTGAGTTTCCACTATTTCTTTAAGTAAGGTTAAAGGATAACCAGTAATCCCGACAAAGCGAATCTTCCCCTGTCTTTTTAGTTTAAACATAGCTGGTAAGGTTTCTTCTATAATCTGCTTCTTTTTCCCAAATTCTAGATCATGAATTTGAAATACATCAATATAATCAGTTTTTAGACGTTGGAGACTCTCCTCAACTGATTTTATAACTCTCGGGGCAGAAAAATCAAATCCATCAGGAAGAGAGGTACCATATCGACCTACTTTAGTGGCAAGAATAACCTGACTCCTCTTCCCCTTTAAAAATTCACCCAATCGCTTTTCTGCTAAAGTTCTTCCGTAATAAGGAGAAACATCGAAATAATTAATTCCGTGATCGATGGCATATTCTACTGCTCTTTTTCCTTCTTCTGGGACTATCTGACCAAACTCTGCTCCCAACGGAGAAGCGCCAAAACCAATAATAGATACTTTTAATCCAGTCTTCCCTAAAGTTTTATAAATCATATTTTATTTAATTACCCCTTTTTAAATATTTTAAATTAATAATAGCTTTTTATTATTATCTTAACAGAATTATTTTTATAAATAGATTTCCTCGTTTTATTATTAATTGCCTCTTTATTATATTACTTTTTTATTTTTTTAGAAAAAAATTATAAAATAAATTTAGGTTATAATGCTTTTTTAACTCAGGAAGAAGATATTTCTGCTTCCCTAGTGGTTCTAATCGATTGTTGTTCTAATCTTTCCCGACGTTTGGCATAAACCTTTTTCCAATGGCCACTTTTAAACAAAAAAACCATTCCTAATCCAAAAACAATATCGGAAGCATTTATTCCTAATCAGATACCAGAAGACCCCATACCTACCACCAGGGCAAAAATATAGGCCAGAGGTATACGTACTCCTAAGTGTCCTATAACACTTATAATGGTGGGGGTAGCTGTATCACCAGCACCATTCATAGCTTGTCTTAAAACTATAGAAAAAGCTAAAAAAGGAAAGGTAACCCCCCAAATACCTTAAAAATGAAGTCCCGATTTTTATCACTTCTGGCTGTTTAGCAAATATTGCCACTAACTGAGGAGCAAAAATGATAAAGATAATAGCCAACGGTATCGCGATAAATTCGTAGTATAATACGGTTCTCCAGGCAGATTCGGTTGCTCTCTCCGGTTGCTTTGCCCCCATATTTTGTCCCACTAATACAGAAGCCGAATTAGCAAAACCAAGACCTGGCACTATAATAGCCGTTCTAAAGCGCGCACCTATCCCATAAGCCGCCAGAGTAACTGCCCCAAAAGAAGCAACTAAACGCATCAAGAAAAGAAAAGATACTTCCTGGATAAAAACCTGTAAAGAGCCAAATGAACC
>NZ_PFKO01000343.1:0-12260 GCF_002784285.1 Candidatus Infernicultor aquiphilus | reverse complement strand
GGTAGAATGTCCCACGGTAAGGTGTAAAAAAAGGAAAATAAAACCGATACCCCTGGTTATTGCTGTGGCAATGGCTGCTCCAGCAACTCCCATTTGGGGAAAGGGACCATATCCCATAATAAGTAAAGGATCAAGAATTATATTTAGTATATTAGCTATTATTAATGCTTTAAGTGGCGTTTGAGCATCTCCAGATCCACGCAGAGCCTGATTAACTCCCTCAAAGAAAAATATTGCTATGGACCAGCCAAAAGTTACCTTAAGATAGTCTGCAGCATAAATCAATACTTCACCTTCTGCTCCTAATAGGATAAGAATTGGTTCTACTAAAAATACAGCCACGATATACATAATAAAACTACCTATAAGTCCTAAAACAAAAGTTTGTCCTAAAACTAGATCTGCTTCTTCATAATTTCTATCTCCGGTAAAATGAGAAATAAGCGCGATAGTACCAACTGTTATACCTTGCACCACCATCATTAGAATAGCCACCACTGTTCCCGCAATTGCCAAAGCAGCTATTTCAACACTTCCCAATTTTCCCACAAAGTATAAATCTACCATCGAAAAAAGGTCTTGCAATGCACTTCCAATCATCATAGGAATTGCTAAGGTCCAAATAGATCTAGAAATGTTTCCGGTAATTAATCCATTTTTAATTTTTCGTTCTCTTTTCATCTCCATATATTTTCTCCATATCGCTTCTTAAATATTGGAACTTGTATAATTCAAAATAATAACCCTTCTGGGCAAGTAGTTGAGTATGAGTTCCGCTTTCTACGATTTTACCTTTATGCATAACATATATTCTATCTACATTCTGGATAGTAGATAGTCGATGAGCGATAGCAATGCTACTCCTATTCTTCATAATTTTTTTTATAGCATCCTGGATAAGATATTCAGTTTCACTGTCTATGTTGCTAGTTGCTTCATCAAGAATAAGTATTCTTGGCTCTTTGGTAAGTGCCCTGGCAAAGGAGATAAGCTGTCTTTGCCCGGTAGAAAGATTTGAGCCTCCTTCAGAAATAACCTCCCTATATTGTTTCTTTAATTTACTAATAAAATTATGAGCATTAACATATTTTGAATATTCTATCATCTTATTATCCTCTATCTCCTGGTTTAGGATAATATTATATTTAATATCCCCGGCAAACATAAAAACATCTTGTAGTACTAGTCCAAAATAATTTCTTAAGAATTTTAAATCCAAATCTTTTATATTTATCCCATCAATTAAAATTTCCCCTTCCGTGGGATCATAGAATCTTAAGAGAAGATTTATTAAAGTGGTCTTCCCTGCTCCGGTGGCTCCCACAAAGGCTACGGATTCATTAGGTTCAACTATAAAAGATACCTTATCAATAACTTTTTCCCCTTTTTTATATTCAAAAGAGATATTTCTAACTTCTACTCTTCCTTTCGTTATAGAGGGATACTTAGGATTTGGTTGGGAAGGTATTTTATCATCCTCCTGGAAAAGTAGAAATATTCGTTCGGAAGAAGCCATTGCCGATTGGAATATATCATATTTTTCGGAAAAATCAAAAATAGGTGTAAAAAGCATCTGGATATAGGATATAAAGGCAATAAGTACTCCGATGGAAAATTCACCCCTTAATACACCTTTTCCTCCAAAATATATGATGCCCCCCAGAGTGACATAAGATAGAATATCAATAAGTGGTCTAAATATGGAAAAGATTAACAATTGATATAGGTTTGCTTTATAATAATCCCGGTTAATTTTTCCAAAATCATCTTTAAATTTTTCTTCCTGATTAAATACCTGAACTAATGAAATACCAGAAATCGATTCTGATAAAAAACTATTTACTTTAGCTAAAGTAAGTCTTACCTTTCCATATGCTTCCCGAGCATATTTTTGAAACAGATAAAGCATAAAGAAAATTAGCGGAATAATTCCCAGCACCAGGATACTTAATTTAATCGATAACCTAAACATAATAATAAAAATGCCTATAACGGTGATAATGTCTTTTCCAGAATACACCAAAACATCGGTAAATAATTCTCGGAGAGCATCAATATCATTAGTTACTCTGGTAACCAATCTCCCGATAGGGTTATTATTAAAGAAATTAAGGGAAAGAGACATTAGATGTCTGGTAAGATCGCTTCTTAAATCATATAGCACATTTTCACTAACTAAGGCCATCATAATTACCTGAAAATAATTGAAAATAAAAGTGAAGATGAGAAGTCCCACATAGATTAGAGCAAATAATTTTACATTTTTCAAATCATTAGATCTTAATATTCTAATATCATCCTGGGATATTTTTGGTATCTCCGAATAAGGAATAAAAACCCCTTGAGCAGTTTTAGTGATATTGAGCTGATATTTTTTTAATAGATTTACACTTTCATCACCTTTAAACAAGATATATTTTTCTGGCCCGATAAGGGAATCTTCTTCTAACCGGAGATACTCCTCTTTACTTAATATATTGGAAGGTATAAAGATAAATTGATCAGTTAGAATACGATAAGATTTATGTTGATTAGTAATTTCGATTGATTTATCATTACGAATTAACCTTAGATGACTTCTCTCCATATAATTATCTACTACCTTCTTAGTTATCAGCGGGAGGCAAATCTGTATCCCGCTTAGAACCAAAACCAGGACAAATATGATCATAATCTTCCCTAAATAAGGACTACCATACTGCCACAGTTTTGAGAATATTTTTTTATCTGCCCCGGAATATAATTTTTCGTCTTCCATCTCTATTCTTCCAATTTTTGTATTTTATAAATACCTTTATATATATCAGACTTTTTAATCAACTCTCGGTGAGTACCACTGTTTTCCACTCGGCCTTGATCTAAAACAAATATATTATCCGCATTTATAAATGAAGAGATTCGATGTGATATAACTATAGTAGTAATCCCACGAGAATAATTCCTTAAATTTTTAATTATTTTTCTTTCTGTATCGGTATCCACCGCACTCAAGGCATCATCAAGAATAATCACTTTAGGCTTTCTAATAATTGCTCTGGCTAAACATAATCTCTGCTTCTGCCCGCCAGAAAGAGTTACCCCTTTTTCACCAACTATGGTCTTATACTGATCTTTTAACTCCATTATATTTTGGTGTATGGAAGCGATTTTACAAGCTTCAATTATCTCTTCATAAGTAGTATCTGGCTGACCAAATCTAACATTTTCCTCTATGGTTTCCGAGAAAAGAAAAGAATCTTGAGGAACATATCCTATACTTTCTCTGACCGCTGCTATTTTAATCTTTCTATAATCAATAGAATCATAAATAATTTCCCCGCTTTGGGGTTCAATTACCCGTAAAATTAATCTGGCTAAAGTACTCTTACCAGAACCTATTTTCCCGCAAACACCTACATACTGCCCTTTCTTTATATGGATATTTATATTCTCCAAAACCATTTGCCCATTATAAGAGAAATTAACTTTCTCAAACTTTATATCCCCCTGAAGGTTCCGGTATTCTGCTTTTGGAATATCCTGGATATCCGATTTTTCACTCAAAAATTCATTAATACGTTGGTAAGAAGCATTACCTCTTTGAAATATATTAGTAACCATTCCTATGGCGGTCATCGGCCAAACAATAATTCCCAGATAGGAAAAGAAAGCCACCAGTTCTCCAGTGGTAAGTTCATTAAGGATAACTTGTTGGCCTCCCACCAAAAGTATTATCGCCATTTCTATTTGTGCTAATATAAAGATCAGGGGAAACATAGTCCCCCAAATTTTGATCAGGGTTATGTTCTCATTTACATAATGCCGACTTAATTTATCAAAGTTTTTAGCTTCAGATTCTTCTTGTTGAAAGGCCTGAATTATTTTTATTCCAGAGATCATTTCCCGAACCTTTTCAGTCATTGATGAAAAGGTCTCCTGAACACTTTTAAATTTTTTAAACAATAATCTTATAAAAAATATGGAAATAAAAGAAATAATAGGAAGGGGGATGATAGCAAAAAGGGTAAGTTTTACATTAAGAAACAACATAAACACCAAAGTGGCTATAAAAAGAAAAACCGCATCAAAACCGGCAATCACACCAAAAGCGCAAGCCCTTCTTACCGATTCCATATCCTTAGTCATATGAGCCATAATATCTCCGGTTTTGGTTCTATTAAAAAAAGAACTGGAAAGGGTAAGTAAATGTTTAAATAATCGATTTTTAAAATCCATCTCTATAAAATGAGCTTGGCCAATAATTATTATTCTCCAGAAAAATCTAAAGATTCCGATAGCTATAGCCAGGGCAAAGATTAAGAGAGTAAATTGCAGGAGGTAAAAATAGTCATTATTAGGAGAAGGGAGAGAAATAATATAATCTATGGATCTTTGAATTATACGGGGTGAAATTAGTTGAGCAATATCCACTGCTACCAACATAAAAAATCCAAAAAACATCTTAAGGGAAACTTTTTTGTAGTAGGAAAAGATAAATTTAATCAACATAAATATAATAATATAGTGTAAATATAAATATTGTCAATTAAATCAGTAGCCTACCAAGTGACAAGGAGGATCCCCTTGTCACTTGGTAGGCAATTATTATTTATATTTTTCTTCCAATAATTCTTTTGCTCGCTTACTATAATAAGGATGATCACTGGCGGCAGCCTTCTCTAGAAAGGGCTTAGCCAGAGTCTTTTCTCTCATATCTATTAGTAACTCTGCATAAAAAACTTGACCTTGAGGATCATCGGGGAAATATTTTTGAAACTCTTCAAAATATCCCAGAGCTCTCTTTTTATTTTTCATCGGGAAGGGCAATTGATGCCAAAATCGTCCTAAGCACAACATCGGACCACCATCTTCATACATCTTATCCATGGCATAGGAAGTCTCAAAAGCATTTTCGGTACTTTTTTTCAGGCCTTCTTTTAAGGCTTTAAGTATGCTAACTCCATCAGAGTAAGTCCCGGCACTGACTCCATACCAATAATGTCCATCAATCTTTTCTGGCATGAGTTCTATTGCTTTTTTGCCATAATTCATACCGTCTTTACCATATTTTTTACAAATGTCTTCCCAGCCTTCTATTTCTTGCTGGAAAGCTAAGTTAGCATATTCCCGATGGGCCCTGGCACATTTCCAGTTAGTTTCATAATCATTTGGATTAGCTTCTACTGCTTTAATATAAAGAGGGATAGATTCTAAGATACTGTTGATATCTCCTTTCTCAAAAAGAGCATCTGCCGACATAATAAGAGAATCCTCAGCTAGTGAAGTAAAAGAAAAAAAGTAAACAATAAGATACAAGTAAGCGTAAAGAAAAGATATTTTTTCATCCTGACTCCTCCTAATTATAATATAATAATTTAATAATTTTAAATACCGAATATTTCTAGGTATAGTAAAGCTCTTTATCTATTTATGGTTATACTTCCACCACATCCTTAACTTCAGGAACTTCCTGTTTTAACATCCTTCCAATACCCATCTTCAAGGTCATCTGACTCATCGGACAACCAAAACAGGCACCCTTTAATTTTACTTTCACTATTCTATCGGGAGTGACTTCTACCAACTCTACATTTCCTCCCTCAGCTTGCAGAGATGGTCTTATCTTCTTTAAAGCAGACTCTACTCTTTCTTTTAAGGTATCTTTCTCTTTGGTCATATATATCCTCCTTTGATTTTAAAATATTTATTTAATTTATTACCCTTAATACAATACGGTTATTTCCCAAAAAGCTAAATAATATTTTCAACAAATTTTATATAGCAATACCGGGTCGGATAAATCCGACCCCTACATTATCATTCCCAGATCAGGTCGAGGACAGGTTTGTTTACTTTTTGGGGGACAACCACAACCACATTACAAGAAAAACAAAAATTAGTTTTATTATTTAATAATTTTCACTCTTCACTTCATAATAAGCGCGGGGGTGCTTACAGACCGGGCAGATTTCAGGCGCCTCAGGTCCTTCATAGATCCTGCCGCAATTTCGGCATTTCCATAAAGTTTTACCTACTGGTCTTTTAAAAACTTGACCCTCTTTAACTTTTTCCAGAAGTTTCTGGTAACGCTCCATGTGTTCTTTTTCAATTTCAGCAATCCCGGCAAACATTTTAGCAATTTCTTCAAACCCTTCCTCTCGTGCTTCTTTAGCCATACGGGGATACATCTCGGTCCATTCGAAATTTTCCCCGGCTGCCGCTGCTTTTAAATTCTCACTCGTATTTCCAATCCCCTCTAACTTTTTAAAATGGAGCTTGGCATGTTCCTTTTCGTTTTCAGCTGTTTCTAAAAAAAGAGAGGCGATCTGTTCATATCCTTCTTTTTTAGCTACCGAAGCAAAATAAGTGTATTTGTTTCTGGCTTGAGATTCTCCCGCAAAAGCCTCCATTAAATTTTTTTCAGTTTTTGTTCCTTTTATATTTTTCATTTTTTTATTTCCCTCACCATTTTTATAAAAAATATATTTATTTAACATTTACAGATTTTTATGTTTTTCTGCTATTTCACCGGCTAATCTTATTAAAGAATCATAATCTTCTTCTTTGGGGTAACCCTTTATTATTACCGGGGAAAGGATTTCTACTTTTAAATTGTTTATCATGGCCGTAATATCTTGCAACATTTTTCCTCCCCATCCATAAGAACCAATAATCGAGGCATATCTTAATTTTGGTCTTAAGGCATTGGCCAGATAAACTGCTGACACTACCTGGGGATGTGCTCCAGTTAAAACCGTAGGTGAGGCAATTACGATAGTGGCAGCATCAACTAAAGCCATAGCTAATTCACCTATATCGGTCCGGGTAAGATTAAAGGGTTGGACAGTTATTCCATTTTTCATTAACTCTTCAGTTAAGATATAGACCATCTCCTTAACGCTATCATGCATAGAAATATAAGGAATAACTACCTCATTCTTAACCTCATCGGAAGTCCATTCTCTATAAGCTGACAAAATAAATTCTGGACGAGGATAGATCTGGCCGTGACTGGGGGCAATAGTTTTAATCTCTAATTTTTTTAATCTCTCTAAATGTTTTTTGATATTGCTGCGGAAAGGCATCATAATCTCTGCATAATAACGTTTGGCGGCAAAATAAACTTTAGACTCATTATCCACCCATAAATTGCTCTCGGCAAGATGTGCCCCGAAGAGGTCACAACTGAACAAAATCTTGTCCTCCTCTAAGTAAGTTAACATAGTTTCCGGCCAGTGCACCCAGGGGGCAAAGATAAACTGTAAAGTTTTCCCTTCCAAAGAGAGGGTATCACTATCATGGACAGTTAAAATTCTATCTTCTTTAATAAGAAGGTGTTCTATCAACATTTTTTTACATTTTTCATTAGTAACTACTTTTGCTTCCGGATATAATTCTAATATTATGGGGATAGCTCCAGAATGATCTTGTTCGGCATGATTTACCACTAAATAATCAAGCTGCTCTATCCCTAAATCATCTAAATTATCTAATAAAACATCTTCTTTGGTCGGATCAACTGTATCGATTAAAGCTGTTTTTTCCTGACCTTTTATCAGATAAGAGTTATAACTGGTGCCCTCAGGAAGAGGAATAAGTTCATCAAATAACCTTCTATCCCAGTCAATTGCCCCAACCCAATAAATATCTTTTTTTATTTCTTTTACCGCCATTTTAGCTCAGCTCCTCAAACTCATCTTTGCCTGCTCCACATATCGGGCAGACCCAATCATCAGGAAGATCTTCAAAAGGAGTGCCGGGATTTACTCCTGATTCTGGATCTCCCTTTTCAGGATCATAAATATATCCACAAACTGAACATTCATATTTAGCCATTTTTTCTAACTCCTTTCTTTTTTTATTATTTTCTATTTTCTTATTATCAGCAATATAGGTAGGTGCAGTTTGGGGAGAGATGCCTTTCTTTATTTGATGGTAATAATCATAAGTTAATGGTTTTGCTTTTTTAATATTTTCAGCCTCGACCACTTTCCCTACAAACAAAGTATGAGTCCCGACATCGATGGCCTGGATAACTTCTGCTTCGAGATAAGCTATAGTGTTTTCCATAATTATAGGTGAACCGGTTACTCCGATTTTATAATTTATCCCCTCAAATTTATCTTGGTCTCTTCCCGATTTAAAACCAAATCTTCCAATAAATTTCATATCAACTTCCTGTTCTAATACTGAAACAGCAAAGACCTTACTTTGAGTAATAAAATCATGGGTAAAATTCTTTTTATTAATACTAACCGCTATGGTGGCAGGTTCTGCAGTTATTTGAAACACTGTATTAGCAATCTGTCCATTTATTTGGTCTTCCTTTTTTGAACTGACTATATAAATACCATAGCTGATATTATAAAGAACTTTTAAATCCATTGTACCTCTCCTTTTAAAAAACTAAGACTTAAAACTTGATACTTCTACTTCTATCCGGGGCGTATGCCATACGCCCCTACAATTAAATTACTATTTACCTTCTTTATGTTCCCATAATCCGTGAATATTACAGTATTCTCTAATTTTTTCTAATCCTTCCACATCTTTGAAGAGAGACTCTGGTTTATCACCCGGTTTTAAGAATTTTCTAGAAGCACCTCCTTTAGTAATAATTTCTATCCATTCGATATAATGCTTTTCTTCCATAGGATGTAAGGTTGAACCAACCACCGCTTTAATTCCGGAAGGAATTTTTTCTATTACCGGTACATGTTTTTCGGTAGTCTGATCAGCAGTTTGCTCTCTCATCAGCTTCATTTCCTGCCCACAACAGACTAATGTGCCCTTACCGATATGTAATACCTCAACAATATTTCCGCAAATTTCGCATTTGTAAACTTCTAATCTTTTAGTCATTTACCTTTACCTCCTTTTTTATTATTATTAAAAAACAGCGAAAGAACTTGCCGATAGTCTTTAAAATCTGTAGTCACTTTCGTATTCATAGCCATTCCCTCAGCTCCTTCCTCTGTTTTTACTTTCATTTCCATAAACATCCGTAGAGGTATCCAGGTCTTGCTGCTAATCCATAATTTTCCCGAAGCTTCCGCAGACCCTTCCGATTCTCCCCCTTGTGGAGACATAGCTTGCAGGTTTCCCATCACTTGAAGAGCATTATCAATATAATCCTTCTACTATCATATCTCGGGGATGCTCAACTGTAAAAGTATAAAATATTTCCTGCTTTTGCTGAGGTTCTAATTCTAATTCCCATAACCAGATTCCTTTTCGGTCTTCCCAGTCTTTTATCCCTGGTTCGAGACTTATCTCATTTATCTTTATTTTAATACGGTCATCTTCTGAAATAGGTAAAGCTTCATATAATTTTACTTTAATTTTTTTAGATTTATAGTTCTCTACCGTAAGTTTGTATTGATAAGTCGTGCGTTTGGTCCGCGAAGGAATCCCGGCAATCAAAGTTTCATCAACTTTCTTCTCCAGACATTCCCTTTTTACTTTAACATTTTCATCAATTCCCAAATACAAATCAAACTCCTCGCTGGGAGCAATATTGCCCATACTGGAGAATCCCACAAAATCTCCTTCTAAAAATATATTCACCCGACCGGCAAGTAATTGAAGTCCCTTACTATTGGTTACCCGGGAACCCAGATAGGCAAATGGGCTAACTCGAGGGTAGCTTGAATATTCAAACACCGCTGATAAAATTTGGGAAGAAATAGGAAATTTATGTTCTGAATTATCAGATTTCACCGCTATCTTAGCCGGAAGGGTATATACTACCGCAATACCTTTTTCTTCAGCCGTGGCAAATTCAATCTCCCCTTCAACTTTTTCTTCCAAAGCTCCTGCCTCTTTTTTAAATGCTTCCGTTTGATAAGCTGGTGCTGACGCTACTGACATTTTATCTTTCCTAACTTCAGGCTGATAGGGTCTTAAAAACCAGGGGGCAACATAAGGCATGCTCCCTCCGACTCTTGGTTTAGCGGTTGATAAAGAACAATCTACCTCTAACCAATCCTCACCGGTAGCCTGTTTAATTACTCCGTAAGAGACTAATTCAACTTCCGATGTTTCAAAATTTGCCCGAGCATCATAAATCGGATTCCAGGAAGCGCCTTTCACCAGATAAGAGACCTTCAAATCTGCGCTCCCCTCTTTTAACACTTCCAGCTCTACTATAATTGACCTTTTTATTTTTTCCTGCACGCCGGATATCTGGGACAATTCGTTTTGTAAAGTTTCCATCTTGTTTTTTAAATCTCTAATTTGAAGTTCACAATCTAAGGCCTGGGCATAATTCTCTTTTAGTCCTAGATCTAAAAAATTAAGTATATTCTCTAAATCACTTATTGGTGGCATCTTAGTAACCAAATCTTGAGGAATTTGTTCATTGGAAAATAGAGTTATTGAATTTAAAAAATTTTTCTTCTCGGTGAGTACGGCTTTAAGGTTCTGCATTCCCGCTATCTCATCTTCTAATCTCTGAATTTCCTCCTCAAGCTGTTTTATTCTTTCCGAGGGAACTTCTTCTAAATACTCTTTCTTCACCTGTGCTCCAAAAAGTTTAATTACTGCACTACCCTCTGCAGAAACCCTTAAAGAATTTTCGTCAACCTCGGGAATGATATTAGAAAAAACTGCTTTATAGCTTCCGGTAGCCAGCTCAAGATGAGCAACCCTATTGATCAAGGCAGAATCAGTATAAACACAAATCTCACTAATCTCTGATTCCACCTCAACTTCGGCGGCATAGATATTGATACCAACCAACCAAATCAATCCCAAAAATATTATAATTTTTATTATCTTATTCATCTTCAACCCCCTTTATTATTATCTATTTTTCTCTCTGGTATATAGACCAATTAATTCCGCGGTAGCTAAAATGTGCCCTTCCATGGCTTTTTCTAATTCCTTCTTTTTACAACCCTCTTCTAAATGGAGTTTTTCATCAAGGGCATATAATTTAAAGAAATAGCGGTGAGTACCCGAGGGAGGGCAGGGGCCTCCATATTCCAATTTTCTGAAATCATTAATTCCTGGTGTCCCTGGAACCGAATTTTCTTCAATAATATCGGTAACATGGATATTAAAGACTATCCAATGCACCCAGATTCCCATAGGCGCATCGGGATCTTCCACCATCAGGGCTAATCTTTTAGTTTCTTCTGGTACCTCCTCAATAATTAAGCTAGGATTAATGTCTTCACCATCACAGGTAAATTTTGCCGGAATAAATTGATTATTTTCAAATTCAAGACTTTCTAATTTCATTACTCTATCCTCCTTTTTTTATTTTATGTTTTAAATTTTCTATCTCCTTTTCCAACCACTGGGGAT
This sequence comes from Candidatus Infernicultor aquiphilus, assembly GCF_002784285.1. NCBI lineage: Bacteria > Pseudomonadati > Atribacterota > Candidatus Phoenicimicrobiia > Candidatus Pheonicimicrobiales > Candidatus Phoenicimicrobiaceae > Candidatus Infernicultor > Candidatus Infernicultor aquiphilus. The sequence goes on along the minus strand of NZ_PFKO01000343.1, from coordinate 971 downwards.
ATTCTGGTACTGCGCCAGATTGGGAAACCACAAAATTACCCACCATTTCTGCAAACTCTGCCGCCTCATAGATGCCTTTTCCGCATAAATAAGAAAATAAAAAGCCTGCACTATAACTGTCTCCACCTCCTACGGTATCGGCTACCGGTCCATTTAGACCGATTATTTTCTCCAACTTGCCCTTATGGTAAATAGATGATCCATTCTTACCGTGGGTAATACAGACAATAGAAAGGTCATATTTCTGGCAAAGGAATTCCGCCAAGTTTTCCTGTTTTAAGGTTTGTTCAAAAAGAAGTTCAGAAAGAATAAACGCCTCTCTATCGTTTAGCTTTACTATTGAGCTTTGACATAATGATTTTTCAATCCATTCCTTTTCATAATAATTTTGTCTTAAATTTACATCATAAAATACATCATCAGCATTAATCCTGGAAAGAATTTGATTGAGTATTTCTCGATTTCGTTTCGTCCGTTGAGCCAGGGTTCCAAAACAGAATACCTGCCATTCATTTTTTACTAAACTATCCATTAAATCTTGCTCTAAAATAATATTATCCCAGGCAACATTCTCCTTTATCAGATAAGTAGGATGACCCTTTTCATCAAGACTTACTTCTACAGTTCCAGTGGGTAAATAAGGATTGACTCTGATAAAGGTAGAATCGATACCCCGTTTTTCAGCTTCTTTTAGGGCTTTTCTCCCCAGGACATCTTCGCCCACAGAAGAGATGAGTGTAGATTCAATTCCCATTTTCGAAAGATGGGCAGCAAGATTAAAGGGAGCACCACCGATATAAGATTTGCCATTTATAATATCCCAGAGAATTTCTCCAAATAACAAAGCCTTCACTTCTTTGCCCCCTCCTTTCTTAAAGATTAAATTCTGGTTCATATTTTGTTTATATATTACCATTTCTACAAATTTTTTAAAAATCCTCTTTTTTTATTAAAAATAGATAAAAAATAAT
>NZ_PFKO01000215.1:189-3116 GCF_002784285.1 Candidatus Infernicultor aquiphilus | reverse complement strand
ACGAAGGGACCTAAGCGAACCCCGGTAGATGCTGCAGTATCCCGTCTTCCAGCAAGTATCTGGAGAAAAGCAGTGAGGTAGGTTTGATCCGCCGAGAACCAGCCTTCGTCTAATAGAGTTTTAAGTGCTCCACTACTCGCTGGGAAGTAACCAGTACCTTTGTGCCACTTTATAGCAATGTCTTCCCGGCTAAGATATTTTAAGAACTCCCAAACACCGCGGAGCTCTTCATCACTTTGTCCTTTGGTGATCCAAAGGCTTCCGCCTCCAATGACAGAGTTTCCCACCGGATAACCTTCGAAACGGGGAAGGAAGCTGGTACCAACCTTAAATTTAGAAGCTTTAATAATACCAGCCAGTGATGAAGTAGACTGAATAAGCATAGCAATTTGACCGGCATTGAATGCTGAGTTTGCTTCGTACTCCACTCCTCCGTAGATATATATCCCTTTTTTATGCAATCTAACCCAGGTATCAAAGACCATGTAACCAAAATCATCATTAAAGACCACTTTTTTTGCTAATCCAGTCCGCCCATTATCGTTGTCTGCGTAGAGGTGGTCATTATAGGCCAGTGTTTGTTCGAAGATCCAATCAGGCCAACCTCCGGAATAGACATGATCTACTACTCCGCTGGCCAGTATTTTTTCTCCATACTCTTCCATCTCTTTCCAGGTGGTGGGAGGTTTGTTGGGATCGAGCCCAGCTGCTTTAAAAATATCTTTGTTGTAGTAAAGCATGGCGGTAGACGAATTAAAAGGCATGGACCAAAGGTTCCCATCTACAGAATAGTAATGAGTAATGGGGATGACATATTGTGCCCAATCCCAGGTTTCTCCTAACATTTCAGGGATTTTATAGACTGGAATAATGGCATCGCTATCTATCATCGTCTGAGTCCCTACTTCATAGACCTGGACTATATTTGGGGCTGTTCCTGTAGGATATGCGGTAACATATTTGGTTAATGTTTCCGCATAGGAGCCGGTAAATAGCGGTTTAACTTCTAAATCAGGATGGGCAGCATTAAAGCTTTCGATAATCGACTCTAATACCCCCAGGCGCGACCCGCTCATTGCATGCCAGAAAGTTATGGTTACCGGTTTTGCCAGAACAGTTCCCGCTGATAACAATAAACACAAAGTTACAACTAAAACCATCAGAAAATTCTTTCTTAATTTCATTGTAAATTATAACCTCCTTAATAATTTTGAAACTTATTAATTAACTGATACGCTTTTTATTATTTCTATATATCGCCTCCCATCTTAAATTAGTAGCTCATGCAAAATTAGCTATTCCCTAAGAGAGTATTAAGAGCCGAGGAATTGAATAAATTTACCATAATTCTTTTTTACTGGTAGATACGGCTAGAACTCCTCTTTGCAATAATTTCTCTATTTCACTTTTATCAGAAATTAAACCGCCGGCAATAACCGGACAGGATAACTTTTTGTATATGTGTTCTATAAAATAAGGAGCAGCTATTCCGGGTAAAATTTCCACTGCATCAGGCTGGTTATTTTTTAACAGCTGTTCCCCGGTATTTAAGGCAGCAGAGTCAAGTAAAAAAATTCGCTGAATAGCAATAAGACCCTCTTTCTTAGCAACCTCAATCAAGTTACTTTTAGTGGTAACAATCCCATTACAGAGTTCTTTTTTGGCTAAATAAATTATTCCTTCTCTATCTCTGCCAATTCCCTTAATAAGGTCCATATGTAAAAAAACAAGTTTTTTGTGCTCCTTACATTTTTTCATAATCTGGGACAGATTAAATATATCTCCATAGAGAATAAAAAGAGCAGTCACCTTTGTATTGAGAGCATATTCAAAATCCGCATCATTTCTTATGGCGGCAATTAGGGGTGTTCTTTAAAACAGCCTCTTAAATTTTGCATCTATAATTTTTCCCTTGTTTTACAATTTTGTATTTTATATAATACAAAAAGTTTGATTTTAAAAGTAGTATAAAGATAATAACACATCTAATCGATTACTTCAAAATTAAATACAGTATCGAGTATATAGTATCGTGTATCGAGTTAAGAAAGAGAAGGAAATAAAGGAAAGTAGGGAAAAGATGTAAGCATAATCTTTAGGAAAACAGGTTAGAATCAACTCTCTTAATATTGCGGGTGGCAACCAGGCTCACACCTGTTCCCAGTAAATCATCTTTAATTACCTGACCTATTTTAACCTGAGCCTTCACTTCAATTTTAGCAATTTCGACCATAGCTTTTAATAATAATCTTTTAGGAATCGATTTTTCTGTCTTTACCGATACTAAAGGTAATTCACCGCCAATCACTTTAACTGTGGTGGTTAAGATTCTTAGCGGATTGATAAATTCTTCTTCGGCATATTTAATTCCTTTAGGACAGGCATTCCCTATAATAGAGGTAATCTTTCCATCTTTACTCTGGATGGTCATCCTGCAACCTATGGGGCAGCTTATACATATTATCTTATTTTGTTCCATCCTCTTTACTCCCTAATCCCTTTTAATAGAGATAGTTATATTTTTCAATTTATCATCCAATAGAACTTCCGGCAAAAAGACGCTCACCATCTCTCCCGGGGTTACAATCCTCTTCTTGTAAGCTGTCAAAACCCTGCCTTTGTCATCTATTAAATTAATTTTGACTCTCTCTTCCGGTTTTTTTACCCGCATAAAGAGTTTTATTTTTTTCCTTCCCGGAACAATAAAATCTATATGTTGAGGGACTACATAAGCAATATTATCACCGGGGAATATTTTTATGGGTTGGGAACGAAACTTTCTGTTCCCTTTGAGGTATTCGCCTACAACTCTACCTACGATCTCTCCCTCTTCGGTAACAAAATCAGCTAAGTCATGGACATGGAGCACATTACCACAGGCAAAAATTCCCTCAATCTCTGTCTCTCGGTTTTCATTTACTATGGGC
>NZ_PFKO01000215.1:0-147 GCF_002784285.1 Candidatus Infernicultor aquiphilus | reverse complement strand
AGTTCATTTTCCGGGATTAAACCTACAGATAATAGAACGGTATCACAGCTTATCTCTTCCTCGGTTCCGGGAATCGCCTGCAGGTGCTTATCCACCTGAGCGACGGTCACTTTTTCTACCCGCTTTCCTCCCTCGATTCTGGTAATG
>NZ_PFKO01000242.1:2907-3200 GCF_002784285.1 Candidatus Infernicultor aquiphilus | reverse complement strand
TGAACTTATGAAGACTTCTGACTATGACCTTTTTGTCATGGACTCTGCCGCATCAGGGCACTTGTTTAGATTTTTAGAGACACCTGATATAGTAAGGGAGTGGCTAAAAACTGTGTTCAGATTGCTTATAAAATATAAAGGAGTAATAAATTTATCCAGGATACATTCAGTTGAAAGTCTCTTGGATTTATCACGGGATGTGCGCAAAATACAGGAAACATTGGCTAATCCTGAGACAACTGAGTTTGTAATGATTACTATCCCTGAAGAGATGGGAGTGAGAGAGATGAAAG
>NZ_PFKO01000242.1:1353-2844 GCF_002784285.1 Candidatus Infernicultor aquiphilus | reverse complement strand
TTCCGTTATCTGATTGTAATTTCTGCACTGCTAAAAGGCAAGAGCAACAAAAATATATTCAATCTATCGAATCCAAAGTGAATCCGGATAGAAGTAAGTCACCAGAGGCGACTGTCGCACCTTTGGCGCGACGGACTTCTAATGGGGTGAATAATGGTGTTATCTATATACCCTTATTTATGCATGGGGTCAGGGGTAAAGAAAGCTTAAATGAACTTGCTGAAATTATGTTTTCAAAAGGGAGGCAAAATGGCTAAAAAGCGATCTAAAAAAGGATTACCGCCTTTCTTACCGTCTATAATGTATCCGAAAAAAAGAGGAAAGAAGGCTGCTCCCAAGATACCCCCGGGTAAAAAGCCTAGAGAATATGAGCTATTAAATCTGGACGATTTAGCGAAAGTGTTAGTTTATCCGTTAGAGGCATTCACCGTTCTTGCTGGAGAAATTAGGGACAGAGCCTTAGCCGAGATAGCCGGTAAGGTAGATCTAAAAGAAGAACTTTTTAATCTAAAGATGTTTTACGAGTCAGGTATGCTAAATGAAGATGAATATAAAAAGAGAGTCGAGAAACTTATTGCTGAATTAGAAACAGTTAAGGAACATAATAAAAAAGCAAAATAAAGAAAGGAGGCATTAAAAATGGGTGAAGTATTTAAATGTCCCAAGTGTGGGATTACTACAGGAAGTACCGATTATTGTCCAAATTGTGGTGAACCTTTATCCTTGGGGTGCCCGAAGTGCGGCACAACCTGGAAGTATTGGGAGAACATCAAATTCTGCCCCAATTGTGGCACAAAAGCAGAGAAGGTTGGTGTAACACGAGCCACACGAACCCTTGCCGGAAAGTCTTTAGCAAGAGGATAAGTATCATCAGAGGTTGTAGTTCAATTAGGAATAAGAAATACCTATCGAGGAGGTGTGAAAATGGCAAAGGATGTAGGAACTTTAATTGAAAAGGCAAGGGAAGAATTAAGCAAGTTGACTAGACTTAAAGCCTCTTCTACTGTAGGGGCTATTAAGGATGAAAAAGGATGGCATATCTCTGTTGAGATGCTGGAAAAAAAGTCCATTCCTGACCAGATGGATATTCTGGCTATCTATGAAGCCCTTTTAGATGATGAAGGGAATCTTTTGGGTTTTGAGCGAAAGTCAATGCGTACGCGTATGGAGACAGTAAAAGAATAATCAAAATTAAAGTAATGGAAGGTTTGTATCTTTAAGGAATTTTCAAAGAACTAAAGTATACAAACAGAAGGAGGAATAAAGATGGCTATGCAGGCGAAGAGAGATTATGATGGTGATAGCAGCGGTTTAGTTGATGTCATAGACCGAATTCTGGATAAGGGTTTAGTAATCAATGCCGACATTACTGTTTCTGTCGCTGGTGTTGAACTACTGGGTATCAAGGTTCGGGCAGCATTGGCTTCGTTTGAGACTGCTGCCAAGTATGGTTTGGAGTTTCCATCTGGTACCAATTATGAGACTGCCGCC
>NZ_PFKO01000242.1:0-1343 GCF_002784285.1 Candidatus Infernicultor aquiphilus | reverse complement strand
CTATGGTAAGCAAGGAAGAGTGTCCACAATGTAATAAGCGAGTACCGCTAGAAGAACTTATGAGTACCGGGTGTCCCTGGTGTGGCTGGATATCTGCCAAAGCCAAGGCACTCAAAACAGAGGCATAAAGGAGGTTTAAATCTTATGGAAAAGAAGCAGAAGGATAGATTTGGCGGCCTTAATATCTTAGGTATTCCCCTAGATCCAACCTTGGGTGTGGGAGATAAGGTTTTAGACCATATAGATGAGTCAAAAGAAGCTGAAAAGAGAAAAGAAGCAGCCTCTAAATATTGGATGCGTTGTCCTTCCTGTGGGAAGAAAGTAGTAAGAGAAGATTTAGTTAAAAAAGGCTGTTATGCCTGTGGTTGGAAAGGAACAGAGAGTGAATTGGAGATAGCTGAGGCAAAAAGGGAAAGTGGTTTAAAGCACTTTGAAGTTGAAAGACAAGAGAGGTCTTACTACACTATCTGCCCTAAATGCGGTCGCAAGGTGATTACTGAAGAGTTGGAAGAAAAGGGATGTTTTATTTGCGGATATAGGACAGAAGACAGATAACAGAAAACAGAAAAATCTGACTTCTGACCTCTGTTTTCTGACTTCTGTTTTCTGAAACCTAATAAATGATAACGAGGAGAAAAGAAAATGGCTGAAGAGGATAAAAAGAAAGAAAATGGTAAAGAAGAAGAAGAAGGAATAGCAGGAGGAATTCTTAAAGGGATTGGTAAGATGATTCCAGGATTGGGTGGATTGTTCAAGGGCTTGGAAAAATCTCCGGCATTCAAAGAAAGATTAAAAAGGATTGATGAAGAAGTAGAGCGTAAGTTGAAGGAAGCTCCTTTGAAAAAGACAGAAGAAGGAAAATTTAGGATAAAAGGAAGGTTTGAAGCAAGGCATTTAGCTCCAGATAAACCATCTATGAGAAAGGAAGTCTCTCCTCCTATGCCTCAGGAAAGGCCAGCAGATATCTTTGACGAGAAAGATTATATTAAAGTGATTGCTGAGATACCAGGGGTTGAAGAGGAGGATATAAAAATTAATTTGGAGAAAGATAGCCTTACCATATCAGTGAATGTCCCTGACCACAAATATCACCAGGAAGTGAAACTACCCTGCGAACCTAAAGGTAAGCTGGAGAAGTTTTATAGGAACGGAATCTTAGAAGTGAGGATTCAGAAGACAGAAGACAGATAACAGAATACAAAGAACAGAGACCGGAAAATCTGACTTCCGTTTTCTAACATCTGATAAAGGAGCGAAGCGACAGATGCCAATCGACATTGATGAAGACAATCTAAAACACGGGCTTTTAGGTTTAGTTATTGCCTTAGTAGAGATAATCAAAG
>NZ_PFKO01000045.1:0-3276 GCF_002784285.1 Candidatus Infernicultor aquiphilus | reverse complement strand
AGTTGTATAGTTCACGATGTGTTGATATAAAATACCATTAAGGTTCACGATGTGTTGATATTTTTAAGTTCACGATGTGTTGATATTTGTCAAATAGTCGTTAGTAGGACAGGCGTCCCCCGTTTTCACGAGGACAGGCTCGCCTGTCTATTAGTCAATAGTTTTTAGTTATTAGTTGACAGTTATCAGTATACATCTAAAAACTTAAAGCTTTTAATGTAGGGGTCGAATTTATTCGACCCGAGTATTCTGGTAATTTTTTCAACGGGCTCGATTCATCGAGCCCCTACTACCTCTACGCTAAACGCTATACGCTACCCACTATTTTACTGGAGCAGCTTTCATTCCCTCTCTTAATTTTTCTAACTTAATCCAGGCCTGTAAAACTCCATTTATTATTGCTTCCGGTCGAGCAGGACAACCAGGGACATAAATATCAACAGGAATAATCTTATCTACTGGACCCAATAAATTATAAGAATTATAAAAAACTCCTCCGCTGGTGCCACAAGTTCCGACCACTATCACTACTTTAGGTTCAGGAGTCTGTTCATAGACACGTTTTACTCTATCTGCCATCTTATGAGTTACCGGTCCTGTTACTAACAGGACATCAGCATGTTTCGGGCTACCGACTAATTTTATTCCAAATCTTTCTAAATCATATCGAGGAGTCAATCCGGCTACAATTTCAATATCACAGCCATTGCAAGAACCTGTATTTAGGTGAAAAACCCATAAAGATCTTTCTAAATATTTATTTAATTTCACTTTATCTTCTCACTCCTACTATAATTAATATTACTACGGTTATTATCACCATCCAACCAGAATAATCATTTATATCACCAGTATGCATTTTAACTAAAGGATTATAGTAACCTTTTAATGCTTCTGTAAACCCCCAATAAATATGACTCGCACTGATATGAGAGCCTTCTTTGCTTAGTTCAGGGTTGCCTGAAATAAAAGGTTTGTCTTGCTCGGTATTCTTTTTATAACTTTTTTCTCCTTTATTTCTTATATAATAAACTAGACTACCAATTACTAAAACTAATATTACCCAAACCACAGCACTCCAAAAACCACTACCCGTTTCCAGCAATCCTAACATTTATTACATACCTCCTAACACTGTGCTGGTATACTTAAATTGCTCTATTAAAGACATTACCGCTGGATGGACTAAATTTTTTACTATTAGATCTGGAAATAATCCAAAAAATATTATAATAAAAGATAAAACAGCCATAGCAAATACCATGCTGCGCGGTACTTCTTTAACCTCTATAAATTGAGGTAATTTTGGGCCTAAAAACGCACTATGAAATACTTTAACAAATGATGCTAAAGTTAAGATACTAACTACCATTGCTATTATGGAAAGCAAAGGATTAAATTTATACACCGATTCATAAATTAAAAGTTTGGAGGCAAAACCATTAAAGGGCGGAAGCCCGGCAATAGCTGCTGCTCCAATAATAAAAAATATGGTAGTATATTTCATATAGTGAGCTAATCCGCCCATCTTATTAAGATCTCTAGTCCCTGTCCTAAAGAATAATGCACCGGCAGTTAAAAACAGTAAACCCTTATACATAGCATGATTCATAATATGAAATATTCCACCCTCCATAGCGGTAATTCCATATCGTTGTAAAGCAGTAGGATTGGCCAATACCGCTAATCCCACTCCTACTCCGAGAAGCATATATCCGGTCTGAGAAATAGCGTGATAAGCCATTAATCTTTTTATGTCTTTCTGAATTATGGCCATAGTAACACCTATAAACATGGATAAAAGACCAAATATAATAATTATCCACCCTACCGCTAAGGTATTTAAAGTAATATTATACAAAGAAAAAACTACTCTAAATATGGCATATAGACTGGCTTGACTGGCAGCAACTAATATCATAGTAATAGGTGCTGGTGCTTCTGAATAAGCATCGGGAGTCCACATATGCATAGGTACTGCTCCTGCTTTCATAGCCAGCACCGATACTAAAATCCCTAAAGCAATTTTGTCTAATTGAGAATATTTTATAACACTGGCTATAGCTGCAATATTAAGAACATCGTACTCTCCGTAAAAAATACCAATAGCAAATAAGACCATAAGAGCAGCAATTGAACTAACTACCATATATTTAAAACCAGCTTCTACTGGTTCTCCTAAATCAGTCCCTCTATAACAAATTAAGGAAACTGAAGCCATAGAAGCAATTTCTAAAAATACAAAGAAGTTAAATAGATCTCCGGTAAACTCCATACCAAACATACTTACGGTTAAAAGTAATAATAAAGAATAATAACTATCCAATCCATCTTTTTTATCTATAAAAGCTAAAGAATATATTGCTCCCAGGAAGGAAACCAGGGCAGTAATTAAACCCATAAATATACCCATAGCATCTACCTGGAACATAATTCTAATGGGAAATTTTAAACTAGAAGGCAAAGTTAATAAAGGTGATTTTGCCCCAAAGACATAAATCTGCGGACCTACTGATAATATTTTTACTGCTAATATAATAGTTAAAATTAAACTTAGACCTAAGACAAGGGTGGCAAAAATTCCGGTAGCTTTTTTATTTATTTTTCCTATAATTGGTATTAAAAAAGCAGCTAATAAAGGTAGAGCTAGAATCAGAATTGGAGTATGGTTCAATAGATTCATCCTCTCAACCTCCTTACTTCATTTACCTCTATGCTGCCGTAATGTTTATAAATCATCATAGCCATAGATAGTATTAAAGCAGTGGTAGCTACACCGATAACGATACTGGTAAGAGTTAAAGCCTGAGGAGTCGGTAGCACCATTACTGGTCCAGAAGGTGCTTGAGTATAAATAGGAGCTACTGCCCCTTTTTTAAATCCTAAAGTAATCAAAAACAGATTTATCCCATTTTCAATTAAATTAATACCTATAGCTAACTTAATTAAATTTTTTTGAAACATAAGAATATAAATTCCGCATCCTATGTATATTATTACGGTAATATAAGGAAAATTACCTATCATTTTCTGCGTTCTCCTTCTTTTTAGTATATTCTGCTCCATCTGCCATTAATAAAACAATAATTCCTAAACCGGCAAAAACTTCTAATCCCACTGCAATATTCATAAGGGGGAGTACTCCTGCCGTATTCATATCTCCAGGATTAATTCCCGGTATAACCATATTGCCAAACCAACTTCCACTATTAGCTAAAAAGTTATAAAAAAAGGTAGTCCCTAATCCTAGAAAAGCTACTACTATAAACATCGTTA
>NZ_PFKO01000230.1:0-3242 GCF_002784285.1 Candidatus Infernicultor aquiphilus | reverse complement strand
AATTAGAGAATATAAGATAGCAGGAGAAAAACTTTTCTATCCGGTGGCAATTAAATAGGCGTTAGTGAATAGTAATTCGTATTGCGTATTGCGTATCGAGTATCGCGTGAAGAAAATAGAAGTCAGAATCCAGAATCCAGAAGTCAGAAGACAGAAAGAAAAGTGATGGGTAAAATGTAGTAATTAATTAGCTATATATTTAAGATTATAGGTTTTTTCTTTTTGTCTTTTAAATCCGAACGCAATACGCAATACTATATACTAAAGACTAATTTAACTGGTAAAGTAGTTAACCGGCAGACTGGTAGACCAAAATAACCAGGTAACCAACTAACTAATTTAATTGGTAAACTGAATTCAATTGGGCAATTGGAAAATTGGTGAATCGACTAATTGGCCAATTGGTAAATTTATTAATCGAGGTGATTTTTTGAATTTTATCCTAAGCGGAATACAACAAGCTCTTCAATTAATCTTTTCTTTAGACCGAGAAATATTCAATATTGTCTTACTTTCATTAAGAGTATCATTAACTGCAGTAGGACTTGCTTCATTGATAGGCATACCTATTGGCTTTTTAATGACTATAAAGAATTATTATGGGAAGAAATTTACTGTAGCTTTAGTGAATACTTTCTTAGCTTTACCAACAGTAGTGATAGGGTTAATTGTTTATTCTTTAATTTCTCGAAGAGGACCTTTAGGAGTTTTTGGATTATTGTTTACCCCTTTGGCTATGATTATCGGTCAGTTTATATTAGCTACTCCCATAGTTATTGCACTTACCCATTCTGCATTACAGGGAATTGATAGAAGAGTTAGAAAAACTGCCTTAACTCTTGGTGCAACTAAGCTTCAATCTGCCTGGACGGTGATTAAGGAAGCCCGTTATGCAATATTAGAAGCAATAACCACTGCCTTTGGAAGAGTCATCGCTGAAGTAGGAGCTGCTATGATGTTGGGAGGAAATATTAAAGGAAGTACTCGAGTTATGACTACTGCTATTGCTCTCGAGACTGCCAAAGGTGAATTTGGTTTTGGCATTGCCCTGGGTATTATTTTATTACTTATTGCTTTTAGCATAAATATTTTTCTCCATTATTTTCAGAGTAGGAGGGGGTAAAATTAAATTATTGGATACATCAATACTTAAGGTTAAGAATTTAAAAAAGATATATAATAACAAAACAGTATTGGATATTGATTATTTGGGTTTTCAAGAAAGTAAGATTTATGCTATTGTGGGTCCAAACGGTTCAGGTAAAACTACGTTATTAAATATATTAAATTTACTAGTGAAACCGGATAAAGGTCAAATCTTTTTTCGTGATCAAGAAATAATCAATAATTCAAATTCTAAGATATTAGAGATTCGGCGAGAGATGACTTTAGTAGATCAGGATCCTTTTTTATTTCAATCTACAGTATATAATAATGTTGCTTATGGATTAAAAGTAAGATCTGTGTCCTCCCTGGTTCAACAGAATAGAATTAAAAATGCCTTAGATATGGTTGGGCTTTCTGGTTTTGAAAATAGAAAAGTAAATCAATTGTCTGGTGGAGAAGCTCAACGAGTAGTAATTGCTAGAGCTTTAGTAATTGAACCAGAAATTCTCTTTTTGGATGAGCCTACCACAAGTATAGATCAAAGGCACCTAGATATAGTGGAAAGAATTATTAAAAAAATAAAGGAAAAAATTAAGACCACGGTAATATTTTCCACTCATAACCTCTCTCAGGCTTATCGTTTAGCGGATGAAGTAATTTCTATCTTAGATGGTAAAATTATTAAAAAAGTCCCGGAAAATCTTTTTCGGGGAGAAATAAAAGAGGAGGATGGCTTAAAATGGTTCAAAGTAGCAGAGAATATAAAATTTGCTCTAGTGAGTGAAAAGATTGGCCCGGTATATATTTCTATTGACCCCACGGATATAATTTTATCTTATGAACCATTTCAATCCAGTGCTCGAAATTCATTTTTAGGGAAAATAGTAAAAATTATGGAGCAAAATCATTTAGTAAAATTAGAAGTAGATGTAGGCATTCCTTTAGTGACAATTATTACCAGAGAATCATTTCAACAAATGAATCTTAATCTGGGAAGCAAAGTGTATCTTACCTTTAAGGCTTCCGTGGTGAAAATATATTAATTTTAAAAAACAAGATGTTTTAAAAAATAAAAAATAATCTCTATAAACCATTAAAAATTAGGAAGTGGACAATCAATATGGTAAAACCCTTATTTAAAGTCAGTACCCCTCAAGAAGTGATTAAGACAATTAAAAATCATTTAGATATTGGTAAAATATTAAAAAAAAATCGAGAGATAGTCAATATTAAAGACTCCTTATATAGAGTTCTGGTTGAAGAGATTATCTCTCCTGGTAATCTGCCGGGGTTTAATCGTTCTACCATGGATGGTTATGCGATTAGGGCAGAAGATTCTTTTGGAGCAAGTGAGAGTTTGCCCTCCTATCTGACCGTTATAGGAGAAATAAAGATGGGCGATAAGCCCGAATTTAAGATTAATCCTGGAGAAGGAGCAAAAATTTCTACTGGAGGAATGTTACCCGAGGGGGCAAATGCAGTAATGATGTTAGAACATACTGAACAGATTGATGATACTACTATTGAAGTAAGAAAGTCAATTTCTCCCTGGGAAAATGCAGTCCGAGAGGATGAAGATCTAAAATCAGGGGAAATTATATTAAGAAAAGGACACCGATTACGCCCCCAGGACATAGGAGTTTTAGCCGGGATAGGAAGAACTAATATAGAAATCTATAAGAAACCTAAAATTGCTATTATTTCCACAGGTGATGAGATAATCCCTACTAAATACGAACCCCAGATAGGACAGGTAAGGGATATAAATTCTTATACCCTGGGAGCTTGTATTGAGGAGGCAGGTGGGATTCCCATTTATAGGGGGATTATTAAAGATGAAGTTAATCTTTTAGAACAAGAAATAAGAGAAATCATGGGAAAAGATACAGCAGAGATAATAACTATCTCTGGAGGGAGTTCGATGGGAGCTAGAGACATTACCTTGGAGGTTCTTAATAAGTTAGGAAAACCAGGCGTATTAATTTATGGAGTATCAGTGAAACCTGGGAAGCCTACTATAGTTGCTATTGCTAATAATAAGCCGATATTCGGCTTATCTGGTCATCCGGTCTCAGCGATGATAATCTTTGATCTTTTTGTCCGACCACTAATTAGCTGGTTACAGGGAGGAGAAT
>NZ_PFKO01000067.1:3898-14197 GCF_002784285.1 Candidatus Infernicultor aquiphilus | reverse complement strand
GCTATCTTAGATCCAAAAAAAACAAATGAAAAAGAATTAGGCTTATTAATGACTGGTTCAGTTCGTAATAATAAATTTCCTAAAAAAAAGTAAATCATTAGGGAGCAAGAAAATATTGAAAGCTGCTAAAAAAATAGACTATTATAGTTTTTTAGAAAAAATTACTCCTTTGATTGCAGTAATATTTGCTCTTTTAGTAGGTGCAATAGTTATTGTTATAATTGGAGAAGATCCAATTTATGTCTATAAAATTCTTTTTAGCAATGCTATTAGCAATAGAGATGGTTGGGGGAATGTATTATTCAGAGCGACTCCTTTAATATTTACTGGATTAGCAGTTGCCTTCGCTTTTCGCTGTGGACTATTTAATATAGGTGGAGAAGGACAAGTGTATATAGGCGCTTTTTTATCCACCTGGGTTGGATTTACTTTTACTAGTTTACCTGCTTTTATACTTATTCCATTATGTATACTCACCGCAGCTGCTGGTGGTGCTTTATGGGCAGCTGTTCCTGGAATATTAAAGGCTAAAAAAGGGGTGCATGAAGTTATTGTTACTATTATGATGAATTGGATAGCTGCCTCATTAACTTTTTTTCTTGTTTTAAAGTATAAAGCACCAGAGACTGAAACGATGATAGCAGCAGGAGTAAAACAGATGATTCCTCACACTAAAGAGATTGCACAAGCTGCTCGTCTTCCAAGATTATATGATCTATTTAAATCAATCAACATAGATTTTCCTTCTTATAATCAGGTTAATGTTTCCTTTTTTATTGCTATAGGGGTAGCCATATTAGCTTACTATATTTTATGGAAAACAAATTTAGGCTACGAAATAAGGGCAGTTGGCTATAACCCTTTAGCGGCTGAATACGGAGGAATTAGTGTAGCTAAAAATATTGTATTAGCAATGGTTATAAGTGGAGCTTTTGCCGGACTAGTTGGAACCAATGAAGTAATGGGTTTTAAATATCGCTGGAGACAAGAACTTTTCACTGGATTAGGATTTAACGGAATTGCGGTTGCCCTTTTGGGCAAAAATCACCCTTTGGGAGTGGTCCTGGCCGCTATTTTATTTGGTATTTTAAATTACGGAGGAGCAATTGTAAATATTTTTACTGAAGGCAGAATACCTCGAGAACTTATTATGGTATTACAAGCAGTAATAGTAATATTTGTAGTAATTAGCGATGAAATAGTAAAAAGATTAATTGTAAAAAGGAGGAAACTAACCTAATGTTTGGCAGTATTTTTAATGCAGATTTTATTGCTTCCTCTATCAGAATAGCTATACCCTTAGCCTTAGCTGGTTTAGGGGGGGTATTTTCAGAAAGATCAGGAGTTATTAATATTGGATTAGAAGGTATAATGTTAACTGGAGCTTTTACGTCAATTGCAGTGACTAATTTTATTCAAAATCCCTGGTTAGGGATTTTAGCTGCTATTATAATTGGTATTTTTTTAGGATTAATACATGGTATTACCTGCATTACTTTTAAAGCCAACCAAATAGTAAGTGGTGTGGCAATTAATTTATTTGCCAGTGGTATAACTGTATTTTTTTCTTGGCTTTTATTTAACGAAACACAAATTATGGCTAAAATAAGCCTACCTATATGGGGATTATCTATTCCAAACCTAGGAGAAGGCTCAAGCTTTTTAAGAAGTATTATCATTATATTTGCTCATCATTCCCCCTTAGTATATTTAACCATCATAATTTTCATACTATCCCATTTAATTATATTTAGAACTCCTTTTGGATTAAGATTAAGATCGGTAGGGGAATATCCTCAAGCTGCTGATACTATGGGAGTTAATGTTATTAAAATAAGATACATTGCAGTAATGACCTCTGGGGCTCTTGCCGGATTGGCAGGTTCTTTTTTATCCTTAGAACAAGCTCACTTCTTCGTAAAAGAAATAAGTGGAGGTAGAGGTTTTATTGCTTTAGCAGCTATGATTTTTGGTAAATGGACTCCTTTTGGCACGGCAGGAGCTGCACTTTTATTTGGTTTTGGCGAAGCTTTAGCTATAAGATTACAGAGTGTCACTGCTGTTCCGGTTCAATTTATAAATATGGTTCCCTATCTATTGGCAATTTTTGTATTAGTAAGTGCTATTGGACGAGCTATTCCTCCAGCAGCAGATGGAATTCCTTATGAAAAAGAAGTAGGATAATAAGTAAAAAACTTTTATGACCACTCGACTAAGAATTGTTTTGGGTATATAATATAAAAAATAATATAATTTCCAAAAAAGGAGAAAAATTTAAATAAATGAAAGAGATTGGAAATTTTTTAAAAGAGAGAAGGGAAGCAAGAGGCGTCTCTTTAATTGAGGTAGAGAAAGATTTAAAGATACGTAAAAAGTACTTGCAAGCTATCGAAGAAGGCAATATAGATATAATTCCCGGTAAAACTTATCTTATAGGATATTTAAGGAATTATAGTAAATATCTTGGTGTAGATGAAGAAAATATTAACCAGATAATTCAAACTTATAAGAATTTAGAAAAAAGTAAAAGTAACTTGGAAGAAACTGGGGAAAATATTATTTTACCTAAAAAGCATAAAAGAGATAAATCTATATTTGAGAAAAAAAAGTTTTTCTTTCCTATTAAATATGTTTATTTAATCAGCTTTATACTTATAATCTGTATAGGATTATTATTTTTAAGTCATTCTCTTAAAGAAGCACAGAACTTTCCGATTCCTTCACCTGAAATTGCAAAAGAAACCGATATAAATATCGAGAAAAATATCAATTTAGAAACAGAAGCTATTATTGCAGAATATCCGAAAGAAAAGGATATTTCAAATGATACATTACCTTTTTTAAAATTAATAGCCAATGATAAATCTTGGATAAAAATTCTTTCTGGAGGCAAAATAATATTTGAAGGAATATTATTTACAGCAGAAGTTTTTTCCTGGAAAACTGACCAAGCTTTAGAAATTATAACTGAATATCCGACTAAAATCGAAGCATATTATAATGATAAGATAATTGAAATTAATAAAGGGGTTATTAATAATTACATTTTAAAATATAATTTTAATCCTACCCAAAATGTTTAATATCTTTTAAGCATCAATAATATAAAAACAGTAAGGAATATATTGTAATTGTGGGGAAGATAATTTTTCCAAAACCAGCTAAACTTATTATAAGTACAATTACTTCAGATATAGGTTTATTTAATTTATATAAAGAGATATTGATAAAAAGGTTTGGCAAAGTTGATATCGAAAGCAAGGTTCAACCTTTCATTTTTACTAATTATTATGAAAAAGAATT
Source organism: Candidatus Infernicultor aquiphilus (assembly GCF_002784285.1). Lineage (NCBI taxonomy): Bacteria > Pseudomonadati > Atribacterota > Candidatus Phoenicimicrobiia > Candidatus Pheonicimicrobiales > Candidatus Phoenicimicrobiaceae > Candidatus Infernicultor > Candidatus Infernicultor aquiphilus. Next base: position 10,894 of record NZ_PFKO01000067.1, on the reverse strand, counting down.
TGGCAAAAACTTAATACAAAAGTTATTTTCTTTTTTCACCCCAATTAAGCAGAATAGGCTCCCAGAAATTAAAAGAATAACTAATAACTTAGAAAATAATTGTATGAATGAAAATACTAAGCAAAATATGACCTTTCCTAAAAGAAAAATAAACCTTGATCCAGGATATGTTACTCTAAATAAATTTATTTTAGCAAGCACTAAAAATGGACCAACCAGAATTTACCTTAGCCATGGAATATATGCTGAAATAACTCTTAGATTTATAAATAAATCATTTGTACCTTGTGAATATACCTATCCTAATTATAAAACCGATGAATATATAAATTTTTTAAACCAAGTTCGACAAAAATATAAATTACAATTAAGAGAGTATTTAAATAAACCTAATATTCTTAATTAGCAGAAGAGGGAGTTAATTAAACAAACTTGGAAAAAATAAGAATCTTTATTGCGATTAATTTAGATCCAGAGATAAAAAAATATTTAACTTCTCTTCAGAATAACCTAAATGTACCTGAATCCAAAATAAAATGGGTCGAAAAAAATAATTTGCACCTTACTATAAAATTTTTAGGATTCATATCACTAAAACAAATAGAACTAATAAAAGCAGGACTAAAAGAAATAACCAATCAATATAATCCCTTTTTAATACAATTATCTTCAGATATTGGAGTATTTCCAAATTACAAAATGCCCCGAATAATTTGGGTAGGAATTAGAGAAGGTATGAACGAATTAAAAGAGTTATATAATTATATAGAAGTAAACTTATTTAAAAAAGGTTTTCCACGAGAAAATAAAGATTTTTCCAATCATATAACCATTGGAAGAGTAAAGTCTATTCAAGATAAAAACAATTTTATCCCTCTTTTAAAAAGCATTAATATAAAAACCTTATCCCAAAAAGTTAATAGTATCGAAATCATGGAAAGCAAATTAACTCCAAATGGACCCATATATAATATAACGGCTAAATTCCCTTTATTAAAACAATAGAAAATTATAAATTTTACTGAAATATTTATTGAAATAAAAAATTATAAAGGAGTAATCAAAAAATGACTGACAAGATAGAACAAAATAACCCAGAAAGAGAAAAAGCATTAAGTACAGCTATGCAAAATATTGAACAAAGATTCGGGAAAGGTTCCATAATGAAATTAGGAGATCGCCCCAAGGTTTCTGGAAGTGACATTATTTCAACTGGTTCATTGAGCTTAGATATCGCTCTTGGAATAGGCGGAGTCCCGCGAGGTAGAGTAATAGAAATATTTGGCCCTGAAGCCTCTGGAAAGACTACACTTGCTTTACATATTATAGCTGAAGCTCAAAAGAATAATGGTATTGCTGCTTTTATTGATGCGGAACATGCTTTAGATCCAAATTACGCTAAAAATATTGGCGTTAATATAGATGAATTAGTTATCTCCCAACCGGACACGGGCGAACAAGCCTTAGAAATAGTGGAATCTTTAGTTAGAAGTAATGCGGTTGATGTCGTTGTAATAGATTCAGTTGCTGCCTTAGTACCTAAAGCAGAGATAGAAGGCGATATGGGAGATTCTTTTATGGGATTGCAAGCAAGATTAATGTCTCAAGCCCTTAGAAAACTTACTGCTATTATTAGTAAATCAAGAACCACTACTGTATTTGTAAATCAAATTAGAGAAAAGATTGGCATCTTTTTTGGTAATCCCGAAACTACTCCTGGTGGTAGAGCGCTTAAATTTTATTCTAGCGTTAGAATGGATATCAGAAGAAAGGCATCAATAAAAAAAGATGAAAATAACATTGGAATATCCGTCAAGGTAAAAGTGGTAAAAAATAAATTAGCCCCCCCCTTCAAAGAAACGATTTTCGATATAATCTTTGGTAAAGGGATATCCAAAGAAGGAGATATTATAGATCTAGGTAGTAAATACGATATATTACAAAAATCAGGGGTTTGGATTTCTTATAACAATATAAAATTCGGCCAAGGACGTGAAAATTGTAAAATATATCTAGAAGAACACCCGGAAATTGCTAAAGAAATAGAAGATAAAATATTAACCACAGTTGGACTTAATAAAAAAATTACTAAAGAGGATTCTGAAAAATAAATAAAATTACTTCCATAAAATATGATCAAAAAGACATTAGTCAAGTAGTTATTTATATAGATAATAAAACCAGATACAAAATAAATGAAAAGATAATTAAATTATTAGATGTTTACGTGGGTAAAGAATTATCTGAACAAGAAATAGGAAAAATCATTTCCGAAGATAAAACTACAAGGGGTAAAGAATACCTTTTAAGGCTTTTATCCCGGAGAATCTACAGTAGATATGAAATATCCGGAAAATTAAAAAATAAGGGATATCCTGAAAAAATTATTGCTAATCTTATTTTTTGGTTAGAAAATAATAATTATATTAATGATGAGTTCTTTGCCGAGATGTGGACTCAATTTCGATTAAAAAATAAACCTATAGGAAAATATAGATTAAATCAGGAATTAAGAATAAAAGGGATTAAAAAGGAAATCATCCAAAAGGTTATAGATAAAACATATAACGAAATAGATGAAATAACATTAGCCCGAAATCTTATAGAAAAAAAGATTGAATCATCTAAAATTAAAAATATTAAGATAGACCCGAAAAAAATATATAATTTTTTATTAAGAAGGGGATTTTCAGGAGAAGTTTCGAAAAACATTTACAACGAGCTAAACAATAAAAATACAGTAACAAGTGATAAGTAACCTGTAATAACTACCTATTTTTCTAATTTCAGAAATTTAATCTTATTACACATTTGCCTAAAGCATTTTTTTAATGTAGGGGTCGGATTTATCCGACCCGAAACGGGTTCGATGAATCGAACCCCTACTAAATACTTATATTTGGTTATTTGACTTTTCATACTGGACAGGTTAAAATATTTTAAGTAATTTTACTATAATTTTTTGTAATCTCTTATTCAGATATTACGGTTTCTAAATTTAAAAATACATATTTAGCTCTATTGAAATTAAAATGTAAATTAATATACATAACTTATGTACCTTGTAAATTGAATATTAGGAGGTGAATAATATTAGAGTTTACTATATTTTTATTCTAAACATTTTTATTGGTATAATAATAGGCTATTTCATTACTAAATATATCGCTAAAAATAAAATAGCATCAGCTGAAATAAGCTCTAAGAATATTATAGAAAATGCTAAAAAAGAAGCCTATTCTCTTAAAAAAGAGGCATTACTACAAGCAAAAGAAGAAGCTTATAAAATTAAGAGAGATACTGATATTGAAATTAAAGAAAAAAGAAATGAAGTGCAAGGACTTGAAAATAATTTAATTAAAAAAAGCAATAACTTAGTTCAAAAAATAGAAACACTCGAAAAAAAAGAAAGATCTCTAAATTATAAAGAACAAGAATTAGAAAATAATCTACAAAAAATTAAAAATTTATACCAAGAACAGAAAAACGAATTAGTAAAGATTTCAAAAATGAGTATTGATGAAGCGAAAAATGAGCTTTTAAAAAATTTAGAAAAAGAACTTACTCATGAAACCGGTAAGATGATAAAAGAGATTGAAGATCAAGCAAAAATAGAAGCTGATAAAAAATCAAGGAATATAATATCATTAGCAATTCAAAGGTATTCTGCTGATCATACTATAGAGACAACCACATCTTTTGTACCTTTGCCTAATGAAGACATGAAAGGAAGAATCATTGGAAGAGAAGGTAGAAACATTAGAACTTTTGAGATGTTAACTGGAGTTGATTTAATTGTAGATGATACCCCAGATGCAGTGATTATTTCTGGATTTGATCCTATACGAAGGGAAATTGCTCGTATAGCTTTAGAAAAATTGATTGTTGATGGTCGTATACAACCAGCAAGAATTGAAGAGATAATAGAAAAATCTAAAATAATTGTTAACAATAAAATCCAGGAAGAAGGCGAACAAGTAGTCTTTGATACAAATATTAAAAATATTACTCCAAAACTAACTAATCTGTTAGGAAAGTTAAAATATCGAACCAGTTATGGACAAAATGTTTTACAACATTCAAAAGAAGTTGCGTATCTTTCTGAAATTATGGCCGCAGAGTTAGGCGTAAACTCGCAATTAGCCAAAAGAGCTGGCTTACTTCATGATATTGGAAAAGCGCTTGATCATGAAATAGAAGGTCCTCATGCTATAATTGGTTCTGAAATAGCTAAAAAAAATGGAGAAAGCCTTGAAGTAATCAATGCTATTGCCGCTCACCATGGAGATGTTGAACCTAAAACTATTGAGGCTGTATTAGTCCAATCTGCTGATGCAATATCTGCTTCTCGACCTGGAGCTCGACGTGAAATGTTGGAAACTTATATAAAAAGGCTTGAAAAATTAGAAGAAATTGCTAATTCTTTTGAAGGAGTCGAAAAAGCATTTGCTATACAGGCAGGTAGAGAAATAAGGATAATTGTTAATCCGGAAGAAATAGATGATTATGTAGCAAAAAAAATGTCACGAGATATTTCCAAAAAAGTAGAAAAAAATATTGATTATCCTGGTCAAATTAAAGTAATAGTTATTAGAGAAACTCGTTCAGTAGAATATGCAAAATAAATAAAGTACACTTTATATTTAAGGAGGTAATTTTTTAAAAGTTACCTCCTTAAATATTCATTATATTTCATAACTTAAAGAGATATTTTTTTAAAAGATTTAAATTTTAAGCGTATATATGCTAAATAATAATATTTTTATTAGAAAATTTAATAATTGTGATAGAGAAGATATTCGGAGAATAAGTTGTGATACGGCTTTTCTAGAAGAACCGAGAAAAGTTTTTTTTGATGATGATGAAATATTGGCTGATGCTTTAACTCTATATTTTACAGATTATGAGCCAGATTCCTGTTTTGTTGCTGTTAAAAATGATAAAATTATTGGGTACATTATCGGAACAACAGATGTTAAATTAATGCAAAAAATATTCTTTATACGAATTATTCCGCTTTTAATTATTAAAGCATTAAATAAAAGGATTATTTTTAAAAGAAATACCCTGAATTTTTTAATACATATATTATTAAGCTTATTAAAAGGGGAATTTATTCGACCAGACTTTTCAAAAAAATATCCAGCCACATTGCATATTAATATTGATAAAGCCTTTAGAAGGCAAAATATCGGAAAACAATTAATCGAATATTATTTAAAATTTTTAAAAGAAAAAAATGTATCAGGAGTTCATTTTGGTGTAATTTCGGAATCCGCAAAAGAATTCTTTATAAAACTTGGTTTTAATATATTATTTAGAAGTAAACTGTCATATTTACGATATTATTTGGGTAAATTTATTCCTTACTACATTCTGGGAAATTTGTTAAAATAATAATTTTAGTTAATTTGGAAAGAAAGCAATGAAAATAATACGTAATATTATTTTAGGCATTATCATAATTGGAATTATTTATAGGTTTATTTATATGAATCAAGCAAAACAAATAGCTCAAGAATTACCATGGCAAAATGTAACTCTTACTCCCCAGGATCGCATTCTTATTTTAGCTCCACATCCGGATGATGAAGTTTTAGGATGCGGGGGAATTATTCAAAAGGCTGTGAAGCTAAATCTGCCTGTACGTATTGTTTTTTTAACTTATGGGGATAATAACCAGTGGTCATTTATGATTTATCGCAAACGTCCTGTGGTGATGCCAAAAGCAGTGCAGACCATGGGTTTAATACGTCACGATGAAGCAATAGCTGCTGCTAAGGTGTTAGGGATTTCATCAGAACAGTTAACTTTCTTAGGTTATCCTGATTTTCGTACATTAAATATCTGGTATTCTCATTGGGGAGATAATCCACCGGTTGACAGTATGCTTACCGAAGTAAAAGCTGTACCCTATGATAATGCATTTCGTCCTGGGGCACTATATAAGGGTGAGGAAATCTTACAAGACTTAAAAACTATACTACGTGAATTTAAACCTACCAAGATATTTCTTTCTCATCCCAGCGACCATCACCCTGATCATAGGGCACTTTATCTTTTTACTAATATTGCGCTTTGGGATCTTGATGAGGAAATACAGGCAACCCTTTTCCCATATTTGATACATTATAAAAAATGGCCTAAACCAAAAGGATATTTTCCTGATAAACTATTAGAGCCTCCTCAACTTTTCAAACAAACGATTATTTGGCAGAATAATAACTTGAATAATGAAGAAGTTAAACTAAAGTACAACGCTATTAAAAAACATAAATCCCAATACAATTCTAACGCTAAATATCTTCTTTCCTTTATACGAACTAATGAATTATTCGGTGACTTTCCGGTTATTACCTTAAAACCAAATAGTGCTGGTGCATTTCTAACCTCTGATCGTAAGATAGATCTTACTGAATTTCCAGAACAGTTAAACGCTCAAGAGCGTACCTCTTTTGTGGGTTTGTAAGAACGTTTTGTGCGTCTCGAAGATAATGATCTTATATTTTCTATTAAATTATCGCGTCCTATTGCAGAGGCAGTAGGAGTTTCAGTATATATCTTTGGATATCGCCAAGACCGGCCATTCCAAGAGATGCCTAAATTACATATCAAGTTTGGAGCAATTGAACATCAGGTTTTAGACCAGAACAACCTACTTCCTATAGGAGTAATAAAAGTAGAACGTAATTTAAAGGAAATAAAAATTTGGGTACCACTTGATTTGTTAGGAAATCCTCAGCGTATTTTAACTAGTGCAGATACATATTTAGGTACAGTACCATTAGATTGGGTTTCATGGCGGGTTTTAGAGATATCCAATTGAAATAGGAGAAATTAGTTCGAGTAACAGATTAAGACATAAAGAAGGAGGTGAAAAAAATGGGAGCTAAAAAAAACACTTTAATGTAAACGAAGCAAAGGTAATTGGTGAAAAGTTAGGGATAACCTGGGATAAGTTTGATCTAGAACAATTTAGAATGGGAATGGATGTAG
>NZ_PFKO01000067.1:0-3887 GCF_002784285.1 Candidatus Infernicultor aquiphilus | reverse complement strand
GGTTTACGTGATCCAGCAACAAATGTTACGAATGATGACCCCTTAACTACCGGAAAAATTGCCTTAGCGCATCTTACTGAATTTCCTGATTATTATACCAGGCTCGCCAAGATGGAAAAAGAAGCAGAGGATTTTTGGAATAAAGATTAAATATATTGTTTAAAAAATCAAAAAACTAACCGAGCAATGCAAGAGGTTAGAGGGATTGAGAGGGAGCATCCAAAAAGATATTTTTTCTTTTGATTTTTTGCTCCCTTTGATCTTATATTTTTTGAGGAGATTCAAAAATCAAAATGGCTGAGAAACTAAAGAGTTACAAAACTAATTCACTTAAAGTTTACGTCAAGACTTTCGGCTGTCAGATGAATGTGAATGACTCAGAATATATAGTTGGTCAATTAGAACAATTAGGTTATTCAAGAACAAGAGATATTTTCAAATCTGATTTAATTTTATTAAATACCTGCTGTGTGAGAGAAAATGTTGAACAAAAAATATACAGTCTTATTAGTAAGATAAAAAAAATAAAAGAAAATACTCCAAGTATAATATTAGGCATTTGCGGGTGTATGGCTCAAAAAGAAAAGGAAAATATATTTAAAAAAGCACCTTATGTCGATTTGATATTTAATCCTTCTCAAATAAATAATTTAGAAGAAATTATTAATATTACCAAATATGGAAATAAAAAATATATTTTTTGTGAAAATTCAACTAAATTTATATTGAAGCATATCCCAGTTATAAGAGAAAGCAAAATATCTGCTTGGATCCAAATAATGAGAGGTTGCAATAATTATTGTTCTTATTGTGTCGTTCCCTATACCCGAGGACCGGAACAGAGCAGGGGAGTTTCTGAAATATTAGCTGAAGCAGAGAATTTAGCTCAAGAAAATTATAAAGAAATATTTTTATTAGGACAAAATGTAAATTCATATGGAAAAAATCTACCTGAATCTGTAACATTTTCCAAATTATTAACACTACTAAATAATATCAATGGCATAGAAAGAATAAGATTTATGACCTCTCATCCCAAAGATTTTAATTTTGATTTAATAAAAGTGGTAAAGAATGGTGATAAAGTTTGCGAACACATACATTTACCTATTCAGTCAGGTTCGAATAAAATTCTCAAAATTATGAATAGGGAATATAATGTTAATCAATATAAAAGTATTATTAAAGAAATTAGAAGTAATATAAATAATATAAGCATTACTACTGATGTAATGGTAGGATTTCCAGGAGAAACAGAAGAAGATTTTCAACAGACTTTAAATACTTTTGAGGAAATAAAATTTGATGATGCCTATACTTTTATATATTCCAACAGAGAAAATACCATTGCTTCTCTAATGCCTAATCAGGTTCCTTTACAAGTTAAAAAAGAAAGATTACGGAGACTTATTAATTTACAAAAGGAAATCTCCACCAAAATTAATAAAAAATTAGAAGGGGAGGTATTGGAAGTTTTAGTGGATAAAAAATCTCTAAAAAATATCCCCAATCAACTTTCAGGTAGAACCAGAACTAATAAAACCGTTGTCTTTATTGGTGAGCAAGAATTGGTTGGCAAATTAGTTGAGGTGAAAATTATTAAATCAGATACCTGGACCTTATATGGAGAATTAGTTAAATGACTGGCAATAAGGAAGATAATAATTTATTAATATTATTAGGTCCAACCGGGGTAGGTAAAACAGATATTTCCATTAAATTAGCTAAAAAATTACCTAATCTAGAAATAATTTCTGCAGATTCCATGCAAATATATAAATATATGGATATTGGGACTGCTAAACCTAATAATAACATATTAAAAATAATAAAACATCATATGATAGATATTGCTGATCCAGCAGAGAATTTTGACGTAATCCAATATAGCAAATTAGCTACCAAGATAATATTAGATATCTTTAAAAGAGGCAAAATACCAATATTAATTGGTGGTTCGGGGCTCTATATTTCCTCAATAATCGAACCAATCTTCTCAGGACCTAATAAAGATAGTGTTTATAGAGAAATATTAGAAGAAGAATCAGAAATTTACGGTAAAGAGTATTTATATAATAAACTAGTTAAAATAGATCCGATTTCTGCTTTAAAAATTAATTCAAATGATTTAAAAAGAATAATTAGAGCTCTGGAAGTATATCAATCTACTGGTAAAACCATCTCTTATTTACAGAAAAAAGCTTACCATAAAAATGCAAAATTTAAATATCAAATTATAGGACTAAAAAGGAATAGAGAGAAATTGTATCAAAAAATAAATTCACGTGTTGATAAAATGATTAAAGATGGACTTATAGAAGAAGTAAAAATGTTAAGAGAAAGAGGATATAATGAAAATCTAAATTCCATGCAGGGATTAGGTTATAAACAAATAAATAAATATCTTGATGGTGAATATGACCAAAAAACAGCCATTAACTTAATCAAAAGAGATACTCGTAGATATGCAAAAAGACAAATGACCTGGTTTAATCATAAAATAAAAAATATTGAATGGATAAATTTAGATGAATATGATGATAATGAAACAGTTTCGAAGATAAAAAATAAAAGGGTGTTCGAGGAACTTTAACCTATTTTTTATAATTTTACTACGTCCTATAATATATCTTATGTAAAGTAAATCAAATAATAAAAAAAAGAAAGAAACTCTCAAGACCTCATAATTAAATGTGATTTCTTTTACATCATTTATTATATCTTTTGCTACGATTCTATTATTCAAATACATATACAACAAAACCCCCTATTATATTTTTAAAAGACTCTTAATATAATACTTATATGGAGATTACACAAACTCCTTCTTTTTTAAAAATATTTTTATGGAGAAACACTGTATAAAAAGTCACTTGTGATTAATTATATGTGAAGGGGATAAAAGACCCCCCCTTAAATGACGAAATTGAAGGTTTAATTATTTCATAATTTAAAAATAAAATATTTACAGTATTTTTTTCATTAACTAGGAATTAAAAAATGTATCACCAATCCATTTAATAAAAAGTACCGGTTTTTTGCCATTAGATACTTCTTCAATTTCTGTAATATCTGTTTATATTTATAGACGCAAATCTCTCAAGAGCTTTTTCGAAAGGCATATTAAGTTTTAGATTTGTTTTTTTCTCCATAAAAATTACTGCTTTGGCCTTTCTAAACCAAAAATTCTAATATTATTAAGGTTTGTTTTAATATCTATTTTTATTATTTTTTGTATACTATTTTCTTTTAATATTTTCCCATAGATAATTTTAAGTTTTTCATTAGATATTTTCCCTTTAATATCAAAATATTTCTTGTATTTTTCAAATTCTCCAAGTGTCCAATTATTTTGAAAGAAAAATACATCAAGAATACAATCCACATCAAATCCGAACTCACCGGCTTTAAAATTTATAGTATTCTTTTTATTCTCTCTTTCATTCCCGGATTTATAGAGATTTGTTTTACTTGTAGTTGTAAAGATAAAAACGTTTAATGGTGTAGATAATTTACTGCTTGTACCTAAATATACAAACCAGCGGTCTTTTGTGATTCCATCTCTTTGTTCAGGATAATTTATCCATTTGAATACTGTACCTATTTCCATTTACATTAATGTAGATACAATAAAAAATTTTCTTCTATTGGTGATAATTCGCATTCTTTTTTGCTAAAAATATTTTTAAACGTGTCCTTATATTCTATTATTGAATTTTTCTTCTTTTTATATGCTACATCATAGGCTCGAACATCTTTATGAATATCATCGCAAATTTTGTCCGTATTTTCTTTTTCGGCTTTATTGGGATCTGCATATTTCTTAACCAATTCATCCATTTTTTCGATCTCGTATTTTGAAAAATAGTCTAGGTTTGCATTCTCTT
>NZ_PFKO01000055.1:0-3273 GCF_002784285.1 Candidatus Infernicultor aquiphilus | reverse complement strand
TATGTTTTTTATTTTTATATTAACCTTAAAAATCTTAAATTTTTTTAATTTACAAAAAATTATTGTTAAATATAATTATTTATGACACAGTCTGATTGCGGGCTCGATGAATCGAGCCCCTACAACATAATTATAACCAAAAATTCATAATTTACTATAATATTATCTGAAATGCACCATATATATAATCTGTTGAAAATATTTTTGGCTTTTTGGGAAATAACCAATATGTGTAGATTAATTAATAAATTAGCTAATTAGAATTTAGGAATTATTTTTCTTTGATTTCTTACTATATACTCGATACTCGATACTATATACTGATTTATTAGGAGATATTTAATGGCTCAGAATAAGATAATAATTAAAGGGGCAAGAGAACACAATCTAAAAAATATAAATCTGGAGATACCCAGAAACAAATTAATTGTAATTACTGGATTAAGTGGTTCTGGTAAATCGTCTTTAGCTTTTGATACTATCTATGCAGAAGGCCAGAGAAGATATATTGAATCTTTGTCTTCTTATGCTCGACAATTTATGGAGAGGATGAAAAAACCTGATGTGGATTATATTGAAGGATTATCCCCCGCAATTGCCATTGATCAGAGGAAGGCAAGTAAAAATCCTCGATCTACAGTAGGCACCGTAACGGAAATTTATGACTACCTGCGCTTATTATTTGCTCGAATTGGAATTCCTCATTGCCCGGAGTGTGGCCAGCAGGTTAGCCAACAGACCGTTGAGCAGATGGTTGACCAAATTTTAATTTTACCCCCAGGAATCAAAATCCAGGTTTTAGCCCCCATAATTCGTTTTAAAAAGGGAGAACATAAAAAAGCATTAGAAGATATTCAAAGAAAAGGATTTGTCAGGGTAAGAGTTGATGGAAATATTTATGAAGTAGAAGAAGATATAAAAGTGGATAGATATAAAAATCATAATATAGAAGTTGTAGTAGATAGATTAATAGTAAAACCTGAAATAAAAAGTCGTTTAGCTAGCTCTATTGAAACTGCGATAAGCTTAAGTGAAGGGATAGTAATAATTGATCTAGAAGGTGGAAAAGAAAAGATATTCAGTGAACATTTTTCGTGTCCTCGTTGCGGAATAAATTTACCAGAGATTGCTCCTCGAATCTTTTCTTTTAATAGTCCTTACGGAGCTTGTCCCACTTGTAGTGGTTTGGGTTTTAAAATGGAATTCGATCCGGAATTAATTGTACCAGATAAAAGTAAGTCTATTTTAGAGGGTGCTTTAGTCCCCTGGGGCGAAGTGAAAGGAAAATATTTATACCACATCTTAAAAGGCCTGTCTGATTTTTATGATTTTAGTCTTAATACTCCTTTTGTTGATTTAAAAACTGAATTTAAAGATATTATATTGTATGGTTCTGGAGAGGTTAAAATACCTTTTAAATATAAAAATGATGAACGAAATACCTATTGGCTTCATGAAAATTATTTTGAAGGAGTAGTCAATAATTTAAAAAGACGATATCGAGAGACTAAATCAGAATATATTCGTTCAGAGATACAAAAATTTATGACTATTAAACCCTGCCCTTCCTGTAAAGGAAAAAGATTACGTCCCGAGAGTTTAAAGGTAACTATTGATGGCTTTTCTATAGCAGATCTTGCTGAGCAATCCATTAAATGGAATTATGATTTTTTTAAAAATATAAAACTACAGCAAAGAGAGAAAACAATTGCTGCTCAGATATTGAAAGAAATAAAAAACAGATTAGGTTTTTTAATTAATGTAGGATTAGATTATTTAACTTTATCTCGCGCTTCTTCTTCTTTAGCTGGAGGAGAAAATCAGAGGATTCGTTTAGCTACTCAGATTGGTTCAAGTTTAACTGGGGTATTATATATTTTAGATGAACCAAGTATTGGTTTACATCAAAAAGATAATTACAAGCTTTTACAAACTCTTTTAAAATTGAGAAATTTAGGAAATACAGTAATTGTTATTGAGCACGATGAAGCAACCATGAAGACTGCAGATTATATTGTGGATCTTGGTCCTGGGGCAGGACTACATGGAGGTTATGTGGTGGCCAGAGGAAGTTGTTCCGATCTAATGAAAAATAAGGAATCTATTACTGGAAAATATTTAAGCCATCTCAGTAAAATTAATATTCCTTTTAAAAGAAGAGAGGGAAACGGAAAATATTTAAAGATTTACGGAGCTCGCCAGTATAATTTAAAAAAAATTAATGTCTCTATTCCCTTAGGTACCTTTACTTGTGTTACTGGAGTTTCTGGCTCCGGAAAAAGTACTTTAGTGGAAGAAACATTATATAAGGCTTTAGTTAGAGAAATATATAAAAGTCGAATTCACCCTGGAGATTATGATAAAATTGAAGGAATTGAGTATATTGATAAAGTAATAATTATTGATCAATCACCTATAGGTAGAACTTCACGTTCTAACCCAGCTACTTATACTGGGAGCTTCACACTTATAAGAGAAATTTTTGCCAAAACAAAGGAAGCCCGAATAAGGGGTTACCAGTCAGGTAGGTTTAGCTTTAACGTGAAGGGAGGAAGATGTGAAGCTTGTCAAGGTGGAGGAATAGTAAAGATTGAGATGTATTTTTTGCCTGATATATATATACCTTGTGAGATTTGTAATGGTAAAAGATTTAATCGAGAAACTTTAGACATAAAATACAAAGGTAGAAATATTGCTCAAGTGTTGGAGATGACTGTAGAAGAAGCTTTAGAATTTTTTACAGCAATCCCTTCCATTAAAAGGAAACTGAAAACTTTGTATGATGTAGGATTAAGTTATATAAAATTAGGGCAACCAGCTACTACTCTGTCTGGTGGTGAAGCGCAAAGAATTAAATTGGCCAAAGAATTAAGCGCTAAAAGTACAGGAAAGACCATATATCTTTTAGATGAACCGACTACTGGATTGCATTTTGATGATGTGAAAAAATTACTCCAGGTTTTAGATCGATTAGTACAAACCGGGAATACCGTTTTAGTAATTGAACACAATTTAGATGTAATTAAATCCGCAGACTATGTTATAGATCTTGGGCCAGGAGGAGGAGAAGAAGGAGGAAGTATTGTGGCTGAGGGAACTCCTGAAGAGGTTGCCCAGAATGTAAATTCATTTACCGGAGAATTTTTAAAAAAAGTGTTAAATTAGTAGGGGCAGACCTTGTGTCTGCCCGCAATTTGTATTGGCGTATTGCGTATTGCGTGAAGAAAATCAGAAGTCAGGAGTAGGGGCACCATGCCTGTCTGCGTGCGTACA
>NZ_PFKO01000366.1:0-3041 GCF_002784285.1 Candidatus Infernicultor aquiphilus | reverse complement strand
CATACTTATATCAGCTTAATGGCTCAATATTTTCCAGCCTATCAAGCCAGCCAATTTCCTCTCCTCTCTCGAAAGATAAATAGAGAAGAATATCGGGAAGCGTTACAGGCTTTTAAGGAAGAGGGATTAGAAAATGGCTGGTTCCAGAAAGATATATAAAAATTATTAAAAGGAAAGAGAACAAGTATCTATGAAAGGTATTCAAGCAGAAATTTATTTATTAGGGATAGTAGTTATTTGGGGTTCTACATTTGCCATAATAAAAGGTATCCTTGACCAGATTATGCCTTTTACCTTTTTAGCTTACCGCTTCTTTTGGGCCGCTTTTATTTTAGGCCTAATATTTTGGAAAAGGCTAAAAAATATTGACAAGATAATTCTCGGGAAAGGATTCTTGATCGGAATTTTTCTCTTTCTGGGCTTTACTTTTCAAACCGTAGGTTTAAAGTATACTACTGCTACTAAAGCTGGGTTTATTACCGGATTGTCTGTAATTTTAGTTCCTATTATTTCTCATTTTTTTATAAGAGAAAAAATTTCCAAAAACTCTATTATAGGAGTAATTTTGGCGGTTATTGGATTATGGTTTCTTAATTATAATAGTAGCTTTATTTTTAATTTTGGTGATTTTTTAGTTTTATTGTGTGCAGTATCTTTCGCAATGCACATAATATCAGTTGGTTTATACGCCAGGAAGGTGGATTATGTTTTATTGGTAATGGTTCAATTGACTACAGCATTTGTATTATCTTTTTTAATGGCTCTATTTTTTGAAAGGCCGGGGATTCATTTATATTACCCTTCTGGTGTGTGGTGGTCTATTATATTAACCGGAATATTTGCTACTGCTCTGGCTTTTTATATGCAAAATAAATTCCAAAGATATTCTACCGCTACCAAGACAGCGATTATATTTTCCGGGGAACCTATATTTGGGGCAATCTTTGCCTACCTTCTCTTGGGAGAGAAGGTAGGCCTTATCGCCTGGATAGGAGGATTGTTGATAATTTTTGGTATGATTATATCTCAAAGAGAAAAAAAGATATAATTTTTTACTTTTTTATTTCTTCTAGCAATATTTTTATATCTTCAAGTTTTTCAGGAATGGTTTTAGGCATACCTTCTTTTCTTACATATACTTTTTTCCAGAAAGGTTTAGAAAGTTCACCGTATTCTTTAGCGTATTTATCTAAATAATCTGCATATTCAGTTATTACTGTTTGAGCATTACCATGAGTGGGATAAGCGTTAGATTCTTTAACCACCTCTCTTAGTACCTTTGGGTTGTCAATAATCATACAAGGTAACATTAAGTTTTCGGAATAAGGTTGTCTTGCTCTTATAGCTTTAAATAAGGGAGAAGCTAAGGCCTCTTTTAAAGAGGCATTCCTTACATTATGAGTAGCACAGTGGGTAAAGACACAGGGTTCGTAATCTCCTTTTACGTTTACATGTAAATATCCGGATTGGCGACCTCCGGCAATACATCCTCCTACATGCATCCCGTCATTCCAGAAATCTCCAATAAAGACCGGATAGGTACTTCTTAGGTAATTGACCCTCCTCCAACCATATAATCTTTGTTCTGGAGTTTGCATTAGGTTTACGTCAGGATTTCTGCCGATAGGGATATAAGTAAAGTACCAACCAAACATACAACCCTTTTCTTCTACTAATAATTTCATAAGTTCATCACTATAGATAATTTCGGTATTATATCTGGTAGGAGTAGCAGAGAAGCCATAAATTAGTCTGGCTTCCTTACAGTTATCCATACTCTGCATTATTTTTTCCCATACTCCTTTGCCTCGTCGATTATCGGTTTCTTCTTTAAGCCCTTCTATACTTATAGCTGGGGCAACATTACCTAATTCCTGTAATTTAAAAGCCATATCTCTATCTATAAAGGTTCCATTAGTATAAATCATAAAAGTGACATCGTGATGTTTTTTATAGATATCTAACATATCATCTCTTATAAAAGGTTCACCGCCAGAGATAACAAAAAAACAAGTTCCCATTCCTTTAGCTTCAGTTATAACTTTATCTACATATTCAAGGGGGAGGTCATCTTTTTTAGAATAATCTCCGGCATAACACCCCGTACACCTAAGATTACATCTCATGGTAGGGCTGATAACTATAGTAGCAGGACAGGGGATGCCTTCTTTTTTTTGAAAATCCTCTCTATTTTTTGGACCCATTAAAATATAGTTAATCATAAAATTTAATACCATCTTGTCACGAACATTAGGGTAGATTTCTTTTAATACTTTTTTTGCTAACCGATAGGCTGGAGCCTTGTCTTCGAATAATTTTCTAACCCTGCCTATTTTAGGTTTGAACTTCGGGGCAATTTTTTCTGCGGCATAAGTTAGTCGAATCAGATTATTATCAGAAGTATTAACTAAGGCTTTTATGATAAGATTTATAGTTTGTTTAGTAGTGTAATTTTTAAATTTCTCAATATAATCCATAATCTTTTCCTCCTATAATAAAATTATTAAAATTATTTGAAAAATTTACTTTTTATTTTTTATATTTATTTCATCTAAAATATCTTTTAAGAAATTTAATAAGGATCTTTTTTCTTTTTTATCCATCTGCGAGATATATTGATTATAAGTTTGAATATAATTTAAATATTCATCCAGGTTATTATTTTGTATGGTTGCAGATTTAGGAATTTTATTAATATATTTGGCCAGTACTCCTAAACATATTCCGGCAAAGACCGTAAGAGCTAATTCAGCATAAGCATTAGATACATTAGAAGGTAAAATTTGACTTAATAATTGCATTTCTGCAACACTCTGGGCTATTTTTTTAATAAGAAGTATTAAAATTAGCAATAAACAAGCACAGAAAATAAGAGGAGACTTGGTTGGTAAGAAATCTCTAAGAAGATCTTTTATATTAAACTTTTCTTTAAGTTCGTCATATTTTTGAGTAATCTCTTCTTTTAATTTATTTAACTCAGCCATCTTTGTTGGGAGCCTTCTTTTTATTAGAAGAGTAGATATGGCATATCCCTTTTCGGT
>NZ_PFKO01000146.1:0-3340 GCF_002784285.1 Candidatus Infernicultor aquiphilus | reverse complement strand
GCGGGTCGGATAAATCCGACCCCTACATTACCATTCCCCGATCAGGTCGAGGACAGGTTTGTTTACTTTTTGGGGGACAATCATATTATGTAATTATCTGAAAACTAAAGTTAATAATTATAAGAGGTATCATCATGATTTTAGTAATTGATGTAGGTAATTTTCACACCGTTATAGGAGTATATAAAGAAGAAAAGTTGTTAGGCCATTGGAGAATATCCACTAATTTAAAAAAAACCGAAGATGAATATGGTATACTAGTAAAAGGTCTACTTGATAATTCTAAATTATCTTTAGCGGACATCAAAGGAATAGTTATTTCTTGTGTTGTTCCACCAATAATTTGGATATTAAAAAAGATGTCGGCAGATTATTTTAAAGTTTCTCCAATTATTGTAGGACCAGGGATAAAGACTGGGATTTATATTAAAACAGATAATCCTAAAGAAGTGGGGGCAGATAGGATTGTTAATGCTATTGCTGCTTATAAACTATATGGGGGGCCGGTGATAATTATAGATTTTGGAACAGCTACTACTTTTTGTGCGGTTAATAAAGATGGAGTTTATTTGGGAGGGGCTATTGCCCCCGGAATTGAGATTTCTGCAGAAGCTCTGGCTGAGAAGACCGCAAAATTACCTAAAATAGAAGTAACCAAACCCCAACATTCTATCGGCAGTAATACTATTGCTGCTATGAAGTCGGGAATATTTTTCGGATATTTAGGACTGACTAATGAGTTAATTAGGCGGTTTAAGAGAGAGCTGGGAGAAGATTCTTTGGTAGTAGCAACGGGTGGTTACTCAGAATTAATCGGTAACGAATGTAACTTAATTGATAAGATTAATCCTTTTTTAACTTTAATAGGATTATATTTAGTATATGAGATGAATAAATAAATTTCAATTTACCAATTAACTAATTTACCGATTGACCAATTAAATTAGTTAGCCAGTAAGTCGTGTAATATGTAACGTGTAACAAGTAACCCATGACCCGAAACTTGCCACTAATTACATATTACTCATCACTGTATTCTCTACGCTAAACGCTATCCGCTCTACGCTAATACTAAAAAATTTCCATATTAATGTCTAAAGACTTCACCGAATGAGTAAGAGCACCAACAGAAATTAAATCTACTCCGGTTTGAGCAATCTCTTTTGCTTTTTCCAGGGTAATTCCTCCTGATGCCTCAATTAAAGCCTTATTTTTAGCCATTTTTACTGCTTTTCTCATTATATCTAAATCCATATTATCCAGCATTATTATATCAGCTTGCATCTCTAAAGCTTCCTGGAGTTGAGATAAATTTTCTACTTCCACTTCAATTTTCATAGTATGAGAAATTCGTTTTCGAACAGAGCTTATTGCTGCCTTAACTCCTCCTGCTATAGCTAAATGATTATCTTTAATTAATACTGCATCATATAAACCAAAACGATGGTTGTATCCTCCGCCTATACGCACAGCATATTTTTCTAATATTCTTAGTCCGGGAGTAGTTTTACGGGTATCGGTGATACGAACTGGGAAATCTTTAACTTCTTGGCAGAATTGATAAGTAGTAGTAGTTATTCCCGACATCTTTTGTAGAAAATTTAAGGCTATTCTTTCACCCTTAAGAATGGTTTGAGCTGGACCAGTAATTTCGGCGAGAATTTCTCCCAGAGAAACCTTTATTCCATCTTTGATTTTAGCCTGGAAAGTAATTTCTGGATTTAACTTTTTAAAAACTAATTCAGCTATGCCAAGGCCAGCAATTATACCTTCTTCCTTTACTTTGATAATACCTTTGGCTTTTAAATCATAGGGTATGATAGATTCAGTGGTAATATCTCCGGTACCGATATCCTCTATTAAAGCTTGCTCTATTATTTTATCTACCTGAATATTTTCTTTTTCAAAAAAAATCATTTTTAAAACACCTCTTTGTATAGTCGTTAGTGAATAGTGGATAGTCGTTAGTTTCAAATATAAGTTTTCAGTTTACGGTTATCAGTTTACAGCGAAAAACTTAAAGCTACCTGTCTGCGTGCGTACACGCACAGGCAGGAAAACGCAAAACCATAATTCAAAACTCAAAACTTTTTCTCTTGTATTGTGTATTGCTTGTCACGGATAGGTTTTCCTTTTTTTCATTCTGGCTCCTGAATTCTATTTTATCTGCGAGACACTATTCGCGAGATATGTAATTGGAGAATCGGTAAATTGGCGAATTGGTCAATTTGTTAATATACAATATGTTTTTTCCAATTTATATCATCCCTCAGAGGAAAGTCTTTACGATAATGTGCTCCTCGGCTTTCTTCTCTCTGTAAAGCTGATAAGGTAACTAAATTAGCTAAACTAATAAGATTTGCTAATTCAAATTCTTCAGCAGTTTTTAATTCCAATTCCAATAAATATTTCCACTGGTTAATTTTTTGTTGTGCTTTGGTTAAATTTGAAGCGGTTCTAATAATTCCCACTTTATCCCACATAAGTTTCTGTAATTCTTTTTTTACTTTTTCTGGGTTGATTTTTTTGTATTTTTTTCGTGAAATATTATAAGAAATGTTTATTTCTTCACCTCTTTTTATAGAAAAAGGCAATCTACTTTCTTTAATTTTTTGAGCGATCCTATTACCAAAGACTAATCCTTCCAAAAGAGAATTACTGGCTAATCGATTTGCACCATGTACTCCCGTAGAAGCACACTCTCCACAGGCATAAAGATTAGCTAAATTAGTTTGTCCCCAGGTATCGGTTTTTATGCCTCCCATAGTATAATGAGCTGCTGGAGCTACTGGAATAAATTCTTTTTCAGGATTGATACCCAGCGAAAAACAGTTCTTATAAATAGTAGGGAAGCGTTTGGAAAATTTATCTTTTATCTTAGTAGCATCCAAAAAGACATAATTACTTTTAGTCTTTTTCATCTGGTCAGTAATTGCTCGGGTAACTATATCCCTGGGAGCTAATTCTGCCAGAGGGTGATAGGAGTGCATAAAGAGTTCACCTTTGATATTTTTTAATACCGCTCCTTCACCACGAACCGCTTCAGAAATTAGAAATTTAGGACTTCCCTGGTGATAGAGAGCAGTAGGATGAAACTGGATAAATTCTAAATCTGTAACTTTTGCTCCTCCTCTATAAGTTATAGCAATTCCATCTCCTGTGGCAACATCAGGATTGGTAGTATTATTAAAAAGTTGTCCTGCTCCACCACTGGCTAAAATGGTTGATTTTGCTAAATAGGCAATAATCTCTTTAGTATTGGTATCCAAAGTTAATAAACCATAGCAGATGTGATGATCAACTAATATATCTAACACTAAAATATTTTCTTTAATCTTTA
>NZ_PFKO01000136.1:0-3311 GCF_002784285.1 Candidatus Infernicultor aquiphilus | reverse complement strand
GAAAATTCAACCTGAAGAAACAACAAATAGTTCTGAGAATTATAGCGGTGCTATTCAACCTCTAGGGATCATGTTCTTTTCAGATGAAATGGTCTATCCGTTAAAAATTAGTTTTTTAAGTGTTCCCTCTGGGGGGACCGAAGTATTAGTCTATGCTTTTTCAGATGAAAGAGTAACTTTTCCAGGGGCAATAGAAGAATATAATGCTATTATTACTCCCAACCAACTAAAGGGATATTCCATCTTGCCGGGTTTAATAGATGAGACTTTTATTTTGACCAAATTAAGAAAAACTTTTACCAGTGAGGAAATGGGAGATGATTTAGTTTTATTTCCAGTTCCTAAATATATTACTTTAGGAAGTATCATAGATTTAAATTCCCCGGTAGAGCAATTCATTTTGGTTATAGGAATTTTTATCTTCTTATTAAAGATAAAGATGAGGAATATTTAAAAATATTTTTATTATTATAGGAGAGAAGAGAATATGATGAGAAAGACTAAGATAGTATGTACTATAGGACCTGCTAGCAGGGTATATGATGTAATTGAAAAGTTAATAAGAAGGGGGATGAATGTTGCTCGTTTGAATTTCTCTCACGGAAGCTATAAGGAACACCTTCAAGTTATTGAAAATATTCGCCAGGCCTCTTTAAAGATAGGTCAACCAATAGCCATCCTTCAAGATTTGGGAGGGCCAAAGATAAGAATCGGCAAGATTATTAAAGAACCTATTTTTTTAAAGGAAGGTTCCTCCTTTATTCTTACTAACCGTGAGGTTACTGGTAATGATCAGGAAGTCTCGGTTATTTTTCCTTCTTTACCCCAGAAAGTGAAGAAAGGGGACTGTATCTTTTTAGCTGATGGTACTTTAGAGCTTAAGGTTAAAGAATTTACTTCTACTGATATTCTCTGTCGTGTAGTGAGGGGTGGAAAATTAACCTCTCACCAAGGAGTAAATATTCCGAACATATCTATAGATATTCCTTCTTTGACCGAAAAAGATTATCAGGATATTCTCTTCGGAATAAAAAATAAAGTTGATTTTATCGGTCTTTCTTTTATCAGAAGGGCTGAAGATGTCCTCAAGGTGAGGAAAATTCTTAAAGAAAATAAAGCCGAAGAGATCTCCTTGATTGCCAAGATTGAAAAGAAAGAGGCGGTAGATAATCTGAAAGAAATCATTGAAGCCTCTGATGGGATAATGGTAGCTCGGGGTGACCTGGGAGTAGAAATACCCTTAGAAAATGTCCCACTGGTTCAGAAAAATATTATTAAAAAATGCAATTTTGTAGGGAAGCCAGTAATTACAGCAACGCAAATGCTAATATCAATGATGAGCAACCCTAGACCTTCTCGGGCGGAGGTAACCGATGTAGCTAATGCTATCCTTGATGGGACAGATGCTATTATGTTATCTGAGGAGACTGCAGTAGGTAATTATCCTTTAGAAGCAGTAGAAACAATGAATAAGATAGCCTTAAGAATTGAAAAAGCTATAGATTATAAAAAAATATTGAGCGAGAGATCAATTTCAGTTAAACCCACTAATGCCGATGCGATAAGTCATGCCACCTGTCAGGTAGCCCTGGATTTAAAAGTAAAGGCGATTGTTACCTTTACTTTTTCTGGGAGCACTGCCCGTATGGTTTCCCGATATCGTCCCCCTGTTCCTATTATCGCAGCAAGTACCCAAGATTCTACCGTGAAAAAACTTACCCTTAGCTGGGGAGTTTATCCTTTTAAAACAGAAGAATTGGCTGATACTGATGATCTGATTACCAGATCGAGAAAAGTAGCTTTAGAGACAGGATTAGTTAGACCGGGAGAAAAAATAGTGATTACTGCCGGAATTCCTTTTAGGGTTCCCGGCAGCACCAATTTATTAAAAGTAGAAACTTGTTAAGAAAATTGTTAAGGGATGACCTTTTGAAAAGAAATTATAAAATAATATAGTAAAAATATTATAATCTGGCTGCTTAAAATGGAGAAGTGTTTCCGGGAGTTGCTCATTGGAGATTAAAAAAAGGAGAAATTACGGTAGCTAGATTTGATGGAGATAATGGTAGCTATTCCCTCTTAATGGGTCATGCTCATATTTAAAAAAGAGGTATATCAAGATGAAGAAAAGTGATCTAGGAATTATTCAGGTTCTTCCCACCAGGGTATTTAGAATTTATAGAGGGGGGCATCTTTTAGAAAAATTTAGAGGTATAAAAAATCCGGAAGATTCTGATTACCCTGAAGATTGGATCCTCTCCACAGTAAGGGCAATGCAGCCTTATGGCATATCTGATGAGAGTATCTCTAAGATTAAAACTATTAAAGGCATAGATAATTTAGAGATGCTGCTAAAACATTTTCCAGAAGATATATTAGGTAAAGATTATGTTAAAAAATATGGTAATTTCTTAAATCTTTTAGTAAAACTTTTAGATTCATCTATTCGTCTTCCCCTGCAAGCTCATCCCAGTAAAATATTTTCCCGAAAATATTTAAATTCTAATTTTGGAAAAGCAGAAGCCTGGTATATTCTTGCCACCAGAAAGATAGACCAAGAAAATCCTTATGTATTTATAGGATTTAAACCCGGTATAAATAAAGATATAATGAGAAAAATGGTAGAAGAACAAGATATTAAAAGAATGCTCAGCTTTATGCATAAAATAGAAGTAAAGTCAGGAGATGCCATCTTTGTAGCACCAGGTACTCCTCATGCCATTGGAGAAGGGGTTTTTATGGTAGAGACTCAGGAACCAACAGATTTTACTCTTTCTATAGAAAAAAAGATAGGTGTTCATATTTTAAAAGAAAAAGATTGTCATTTAGGTCTTGGTTGGGATAAATCATTAGATATATTTGATTATCAAGGATATTCTCTTGCCGAAATTAAGGAGAGATATCATATGAAAAAAGAGATACTAATTTCTATTAGAGGAGGAAAACTTTATAGATTAAATGGCGGGGAATATATGAAATCATGTTTTGAAATGATGTTAATGGAAGAGGTAAAAGATATAGAAATATCGTTTGAAGGAAGATTTGCCTCTCTAGTAATTACCAGAGGAGAAGGAATGATTTCCACCAATGTGGGAGATTTTAAAGTAAAAGAGGGAGAGACTTATATGCTTCCTGCTTCAATAGACATGTACAGATATGTGGCAACTAAAAGTAGTTTAGATATAATTATTTCCCTTCCTCCTATTTTCTCATCCATCTAACCTCTAACCAGCTAACCAGAAATTGAAGTAATAAGTAATAAGTAACCTGTAATAAGTAACTGTTTTTATAATTTCAGAAATTTAATCTTA
>NZ_PFKO01000314.1:0-14793 GCF_002784285.1 Candidatus Infernicultor aquiphilus | reverse complement strand
ATTCACTTGAAACTTTAGAGGTTGTAGTGACCAAAAAAATTCACAAAAATCCGCTGTAGTGGGGTTTTATGGTTTTTTATCGAAAGATGGGTTAACACTAATTATTATCCCTTCTTCCTTCCATTCCTCCCATTCCTCCCATTTGAGGTTGGTTATCTCGGGCGGTTGGGTGAGAGCTTTACTTATTTGTAAGATACTGGTAAGTTCTTCTGGGTATGCGGAGTTGATGTTTATGGTTTGAGTTATCGGTTTTTAGGAAAGAGAGATTACCGCGTAGCTTCGCTCCTCGCAAGGACAGAAAAAGAGAAAGCTTGCAAGGACAGAGGGATGAGACGGGTCGGATGAATCCGACCCCTACGTTCCCCCTCACCCTAACCCTCTCCCTCCAGGGATGACAGAAAACATGACCTATTTGGCCTCTTTATTTAATAAATCCTGAAGGGCACGGATGGCTAAAATATAACTATGGTAGCCAAAGCCAGCAATCTGGCCTATGCAGACAGGGGCAGTTACTGATTTTCCCCGAAAATCTTCTCGGGAAAATATATTAGAAAGATGAACTTCAATTACTGGAATAGAACAGTCTCTAAGAGCATCGGCAATGGCATAGCTGTAATGAGTGTAAGCTGCTGGATTAATAATTAAACCATTTACTTCCGAAGAGAGCTGGTGAATAAATTCTATAATCTCTCCCTCGAAATTGGACTGTTTTATAATTAGTTCAACATCTTCCTTCTCAATAAATAATTTAATTTTACGGTTTATTTCGTTTAAAGTTAAGCTGCCATAAATCTTTTGATCTCTTTTCCCGAGCATATCCAAATTTGGTCCATTGATTATTCCTATTTTTAACATAATACCCACTCCTTTTTAAATTCTTCTAAAGCTTTTATTACTTCTTCTTTGGTTATATCATCAACCAGAGTAACTTTACCGAGAGTTTCTGGTAAAATAAATCTCATTTTGCCCTGAATATTTTTCTTATCTAAAGTTAGTGTTTCACAGAGATGATTAAGGTCTAATTCTCTAATATCTGTATTTATGGATTCCTGCTTTCGCCTGTCTGCGTGCACTGCACCGGCAGGCAGGAATGACAAAATATGTTTAATCTGTTCTTCAAGGACTTCTGAACATATCCCTCTATGATGGGCAATTTTAGTCTCGATTAACATTCCTAAAGCTACTGCCTCTCCATGACTTAAGCCTTGATATCCTGCCTCTACTTCCAGGGCATGACCAATACTGTGCCCGAAATTCAGTATCTTACGTAATCCTCTTTCCCAAGGATCTTTTAAAACTATATCCACTTTTAAAGAAACAGCTTCCTTCACTAATTCATCTAAAAGATATATATTTTTGTTTATGAATTGAGCAATATTTTTTTCTAACCATCTAAAGAGAGAAGGAGAACTAATCACTGCTATTTTTATAGCCTCCACCATTCCGTTATTTATATCTCTCTCTGATAAGGTCTGCAAAACTTCAGGATCAATATAAACTGCCTGGGGCTGATAGAAACTTCCCATTATGTTTTTAGCTAAAGGATGGTCAACCGCCACCTTTCCCCCAATACTGCTATCTACCTGGGCTAAAAGAGTAGTAGGAATATGTACTAAAGGTAGACCTCTCATATAAGTAGCCGCTACAAATCCAGTTAAATCTCCTATTACTCCTCCTCCTAAAGCTATCAGGGTAGTAGTTCGGTCTACCTTTCTTTTTAATAATTCATCATAAAGATAATTAGCAGTAATCAGAGATTTATATTTCTCGCCATCAGGTACTTCTATAGAATCAGGATTATATCCGCCCTTTTTCAGAACGGATAACAATTTAGCTCCATATAGGCCGTTTACCAAAGGATTAGTAATTACAATGACCTTTTTATTCTCTATGGTTCTGCTTAAATATTCAGTTAAACTACTGAGAATTCCTTTTTTAATATAAATCTGATATTCTTTATCTTCTATAATTTTTACTTTAATCTCTTTCATTTATTCACCTTTCCACTTTTAAAAGTTCAATTATTTTATCTACGACTTCCTGAACGCTAAGATCAGAAGTATCAATCTTCCAAGGGAAACTATCATATATTCTCTCTCTCTTTCCTAATAGATGAGTAATCTTATTTAAAATATTATTCCCTTTTAGGAGCGGCCGATTATTCTTTTTCTTTAAGCGATTATAAAGAGCCTGGGGATTAGCATGAAGACAAATTATTTGTCCTTCCTGGTTTAATATTCTGGTATTATCCAAATTAAGGAAGGTTCCTCCACCTGTAGCAATAACCATATTTTCTTTCTGAGCTAATTCTTGGACTAATTTATTTTCTTGTTCTCGGAAATATTTTTCTCCATATCTAACAAAGATATCCGCTATACTCATCTCCTGGCGTTCTTCGATTAGCTGGTCCATATCTATAAATTTCATTCCCAACTTGCTTGCCAATTCTATAGCCACCACCGTCTTGCCAGTTCCCATAAATCCGGTAATAATAATATTTTTCTTCATAGCTCTTGAAGTCTATCCCTATAGTTTTTATAATTCTCTTTAATTTCCACTAAAGAATCGCCACCAAATTTTTCCAGAAAAGCAGTGGCTATTTCCCAGGCTGCTACCTCCTCTCCTACTACGCATGCCGCAGGTACTACACATATATCAGACCTTTGATAGGTTGCTTTAGTCTCCCTTTTAGTGGCAAAATCAATGGAACAAAGAGGATTAATTAAAGTAGGAATGGGTTTAAGGTAAGCTCTGATTATTACCTCTTCTCCATTAGTTACTCCACCTTCTAAGCCACCTGCCCGATTACTTTTGCGGAAATATCGAGAAGAATTATTTTTTAGTTCTTCTTGAACAAAGATTTCATCATGAACCGCTGAACCTTTTTTCTTGGAGGCTTCTATTCCTTCTCCTATTTCTACTGCTTTTACACTCGGTATGCTCATCAGAGCTGAAGCCAAGCGAGCATCCAGACGCCTATCCCATTGAACATAACTTCCCAAACCAATAGGAACACCAGAAATTATCACCTCAAATATTCCTCCTAAAGTATCCCCTTTTTCTCTAGCACGATCAATCTCTCTACACATCCCTAAGGAAGCTATTCCATCCAGGCAAAATACGGGGGATTCATTAATCTCAGCTTTAACCTCTGGATTAAAAGAAGTAATTCTATGGGCTTTAACCGGTCCAATCCTTAGGACATCACTATAAGTATTGATGTTAAATTCTTCTAAGAGAATGCCGGCAACCGAACCTATAGCTACTCTCATGGCGGTTTGTCGAGCACTAGCCCTTTCTAAAACTTTCCTCAGATCTTTAAATCCATATTTTATAGCACCAGCAAAATCGGCATGTCCTGGTCGGGGAATAGTCAGAGGAGGATATTCTTTCTCTGACCAATTCTCCCAGTCTTTATTTTTTATCATCAGGATAAGGGGGCTTCCGATAGTCTTACCTTCTCTTAAGCCAGATAATATTTCTACCTGGTCTTGTTCAATCTTCATTCTCTCTCCTCTACCATATCCCCCCTGGCGTCTTTTCAAATTAAAATTGATTTTTTCTTCATCTATAGAAAGACCAGCTGGTAACCCTTCTATTATACCGATTAAACATCTTCCATGAGATTCTCCGGCATCAAGAAATCTTAACATTTTTATCTTTTTTCTCCTTTCTTTTCAGCTTCCTGGCAATCTTTAGTAATTCGTTCAATCATTTCTACTTCTTCTTTCCCCTCTAATTTAATACCAGTCCAGAGATAAAAACTTTCTAGGCCTTGATAAATTAACATCGGTAAACCATTAATTATTTTTGCTCCTGCCTTCTCTGCTTGTTTTAGAAAAAGAGTCTTAGAGGGATGATAAATAAGGTCATAAACCAAGAGGTCGGGATAAAATAATCCTTCCTCTGGCAAAGGAGTTATATCCATTTGAGGTGACATTCCTAAAGGAGTAGTATTAACTAAAAGATGAGACTGCTGTATTTTATCTTTTAACTCCTCCTTTTTTAAATTAAATATCTGAATATCGCTTTGGGGAAAGAAGGAATAAAAATCTTGTTTAATTTTTTCAGCTTTTTCTATCGTCCGATTAAAGATATATACTTCTTTTATTCCTTCCTCCAAAAGAGAATAAATTACTGCCCGAGCAGCTCCTCCTGCTCCCAAGATGACTGCCTTCTCTCCTTTGATGGTGAATTTTCCATTTTTTTGCAGACTTTTCTTAAAACCAATTAGATCAGTATTATAACCAGTTAAAATTCCTTTATGATGGACAATAGTATTTACTGCTCCCACTCGTCGAGCAGTTTCTTCTACTTGATCTAAAAATTCAACTACCCTTTCTTTGTAAGGAAAGGTAATATTTACACCTTTTATATTCAGGGTTCTTATACCTTGAATGGCTCTCTCTAAATCAGCCTCTCTTATTTTAAAGGGGAGATAGCAAAAGTTTAAAGAATATTTACTCAACATTCGGTTATGCATAAATGGGGATAAGCTATTTTCTACATTTTTGCCCATTATTCCGATTATTTTAGTCTTTCCATTAATTTCTTTTTTCATTTACACCCCCACCCTTTTTTGTAGGGGGCGGATTTATCCGCCCCGGAAATTTCACGGGTTTGATAAATCAAACCCCTACACTATTAATAATAAAAATCGTGAGTCTAAGATTTTTATTCTTAAAAGCTGATTAATTTTTGCAGAGTATTTTCAAATCCCGGAAAGGATATATCTATACACTCTGAATTTTTTATCACCGTTTTGCCTTCCGCTAATAAAGCGGCAATTGCTAAAGACATCGCAATTCGATGATCATGGTAACTTTCACAAGCTGCACCTTGCAATTTAGAAGGTCCCACTACTATAAAACCATCTTCTTTTTCCTTAATATTTGCTCCCATCTTCTTTAATTCGCTGACTATAGCTTTTAGGCGATCAGTCTCTTTTACTCTTAACTCTTTTGCCCCACTTACTATTGTTTTACCCTCAGCTTGGGTGGCTACTAATGCAATTAAGGGTAATTCATCAATTAAGAAAGGTACTTCTTCTGGCATAATTTCTATTCCTTTTAACTCTGAATATTCTATCTCTAAATCAGCCCGAGGTTCATTCGATTTTAGCTGATAATTTAAAATATTAATTTTTGCCCCCATCCTTTTTAGGATCTTAATTATACCGGTCCGTGTAGGATTAACTCCTACCTGGCTAATTACAATCTGAGAGCTTTTTAACATACTGGCCGCTGCTATAAAATAAGCAGCAGAGGAAATATCACCGGGGATAAAAAGGTCAGTACCTTTTAAATATTTCCCCCCAATTATGATAATTTCCTGATGAGAAATCATTATATCTGCTTCCATCAGGCTTAACATTCTCTCGGTATGATCCCTGGTAAGTAGAGGTTCTTTAATAATCGTCTCACCAGCAGCATAAAGGCCAGCTAAAAGAAGGGCAGATTTAACCTGAGCACTGGCTACCGGTAAAGTATATTGGAGGGGATTGAGTAAACTCCCTTTAATACTTAAAGGAGCCAACTGACCATCTTCTCTCCCCCATATATCTGCTCCCATTAAGCGAAGAGGTTGGACTACTCTTTTCATAGGTCTCTTTCTAATTGAATGGTCACCATTTAAGACCGAATAAAAATTTTGGCCACTAAGTAAGCCAGCTAAAAGGCGGATGGTGGTTCCCGAATTTCCCACCTCGAGCATATCTTTTGGTTCTTGTAATCCATATAATCCTTTACCTTTTATCTTAATAAAATTATCTTCACCTAATTCTATTTCTGCCCCTAAAGACTGCATACACTCCAAGGTTTGAAGACAATCTAAGGAATTTAAAAAATTATATATTCGAGTTTCCCCTTGGGCAATAGACCCTAAAATCAGGGAGCGATGAGAGATCGATTTATCTCCTGGAACAGATATATTTCCTTTTAATTGGTTAATTTTTTCTATCACCAGTTCCATCTAATTTTTAATCCTTTCTAATTCATTCTCCAGAGATGAACCAAATTCTCGGCCTACCGCCTGAATTATCGGTCTAAGTTCTTTCATTAATTGAGCAAAAGTATCCAGTTGTAAACTTTGAGCACCGTCGCTAAGTGAACTTTTGGGGTCTGGGTGGACCTCGATAATTAAGCCATCTGCTCCAGCAGCTATTGCTGCTTTAGCCATCGGACTTACCAATCTCCACCTGCCCGTAGCATGACTGGGATCTACTATGATGGGTAAATGACTTAATCTTTTAATTGCAGGAATAGCGCTTAAATCTAAGGTATTACGGGTGTAATTTTCAAAAGTGCGTATTCCTCTTTCACATAATATCACTTCATAATTTCCTTCCGATAAAATATATTCTGCTGATAATAAAAATTCTTCTATAGTAGCTGACATTCCTCTTTTTAATAATATCGGCTTTTTAGTTTTACCTAATTCTGTTAACAATACAAAATTTTGCATATTACGAGCACCTACTTGAAATATATCAGTATATTTAGCAATTAAATCTATCTGATTTACGGACATCACTTCGGTTACTACTGCTAAACCGTTCTCTTTTCCCGCCTGAGCCAATAATTTTAAACCTTCTTCTCCTAATCCCTGAAAACTATAAGGAGAAGTCCTGGGTTTAAAAGCTCCCCCCCGTAATATTTTTGCACCTGAGGCTTTCACTTGATGAGCCGTCTCAAATATTTGCTGTTCGTTTTCTACCACACAAGGTCCTGCCATTACTATTACTTCTTTCCCTCCAATAATTATATCTTTTACTTTAATGGTAGTATCAAAATCCTTAAATTCTCTACTGGCTAATTTATAAGGTTTTAAAATTCGAATAATTTCTTCCACGCCGTTATAGGCATAAAAAGGAACAGAAACTAAATTTTCTACATTGCCGATCACTCCTAAAATAATTCTTTTTTCTCCTTGAGAGATATGCACCTCGTGTCCCAATTCTTTTAATTTATTTATTACTTTTTCTACATCAGAATGGTCAGTTTTACCATTCATCACAATAATCACTTAAATTCACCCTCCTTTTGATCTGAAGTTTCTTTAATTAAATCTTTTCTTAATATTTTTGCTCCCCTTAAATAGCAGTGTTTTATTTCTAATTGGGTTTTTTGGCAATTTATCTGAATTAATATACGAATACATCTGGACAAACTTCCCGGCACATCTATCTCTTGCATATCAAAAAGGGGGACTTTATTCCAATTTAATTCACGCGCTGCTTGAGCCGGAAAGGCATTATTTAAATCCGGGGTAACACTAAAAAAAACACTTACGATATCTTCCATCTTAAAATCGTTTTCTTTTTTTAAAGTAGTTAACAATTGTTTGGTCTTTTCTATAATTTCTTCTTTGCTATTTTTATCAACAGTTATAGCTCCTCTTATTCCTCTTACCAGCATACTCTCACCTCTTTTTTCTTGTCAGGGGACGGTCCTTTGACACGATTTGTTATTGCCACGCCCTAATAAATCAGGGCTCGCGATGATATTTACATTCTTTACGGGCTCGATAAATCGAGCCCCTACACTTTTTAACCATAACCTATTATAAAATAAAAAAAGGTCATAGCAATTTAAAAAACCTATGACCTTTATATATAAAGATATAAAGATGTCATAGGCATTAAACCGGGGCCTATGCCTGTGACATCTTATTTTAGACTTTTAAGATGTTATGGCATAAACATCGGCGGTAAAATAATAATAATTAAATGAATTTGCTAATTTAAATTCGTTTCCCTGGATAGTCATCTTATTTACTCCTTAGCATTTTTTAAAATATTAGCATACCATTTCATTTCTGTCAAATATTAAAATATAGTATCAAGTATATAGTATTAAGTATCGAGTTAAGAAAAGGAAAGAAAAGATAGTTAAAGTTTACACTAACATTCGTATTTAGGAACAGCAGCTTTTCTTAATCGCTCCATTATAGCCAGGCCTAAGCCCTGCTCTTCTAATCCTTCAGCAATAATAATCTCAAATCCTTCTTGATCAAAACTCCTTAAAATAGAGAAAAGATTGGTGGCACAAGTTTTTAATTCATTGCCTTTACCTATAACTTTAACTTTAAATCCATTATACTGGTCCTTATTTTCTTCTTTAGCCATTATCCCTACTTTAAATCCCTGCCCCTTATATTCAAAAGCTATTTGGAGAACTTTGCTTGCTTGAGTTTCCCCTTTTTCTTCTACTAAAATTAATTTAGCTCGAGGAGAATAATGACTGTTTAACCTTCCAGGAGAACGAAAACCCATCTCCAATTCCTCTCCTATTTTTACCTCGCCAATTACTTTTTTTAATTGCTCCACTGATATCCCCCCTGCTCGCAACACCTGAGCAGGGCTAACAGTTATATCCAGGACGGTAGATTCCACCCCTACTTTAGTCTTACCTCCATCAATAATCATTTCTATTTTATCATTTAAATCCTCAGCTACATGTTGGGCAGTAGTAGGACTGGTTCTTCCAAAAAGATTGGCACTGGGAGCTACTATAGGAGTTTTAGCTTCCCTAATTAAACTCAAGGCAATATTATCATCCGGCATCCTTATGGCTACTGTATCAAGATCAGCAGTAATGATATTTGAAACTAACTCAGATTTTTTAAGAACTAAGGTAAGGGGACCTGGCCAAAACATTTTAGCTAATTCTAAAGCTACCGGGGGAACCTGCTTAGATAATCTATACAATTCTTTTAGATCAGCGATATGAACAATTAAAGGATCATTAAATGGTCTTTCTTTAGCCTTAAAAATTTTAGCAACCGCCTTCTCATTGAGAGCGTCTGCCCCTAATCCATAGACTGTCTCAGTAGGAAAAGCTACCAAATTACCTCTTTTTATTTCCTCTGCCGCTATTTTAATTTTAGCTAAATCTATTCTTTGGGAATTTATTTTTAAAATTATAGTTTTCATTAGCCTTTATTTTAAAATTTTTAATATCTTATACCTTAACATCCCAATGGGGACTTCAATCTCTATTTCTTCTCCCTCTTGGTAACCTAAGAAAGCCTGCCCCAAAGGAGAATTTATAGATATTTTATGTTGATTGAAATCTATTTGATCATCCGGTACAAAGATATACTCTAATTTTTTTCCAGAATCTAAATTTTTCAGTTTTAAAGTTGTTCCAATACCAATTCCTTCTGAATTAGAATCTTCTTTCACTACTTTAACCCGGCTTAACTTTTGTTTTAATCTTACAATATTTATTTCATTCATACGTTGAGCTTCTAAGGCTATACTATATTCTGCATTCTCAGTGATATCTCCGTATTCTAAAGCCTGGCTAATTTCGTTTTGTATCTCTTTCCTCTTTATTTCTTCAAAATACTTTATCTCTTCTTTCAAATTCTTCAGGCCTTCTTTAGTTAAAAATATCTCTTGGTTGTTCATATTTTTTTAATTTCCTTTTATAATTTCTACTAAGATTATTAAAAAAGCAGGTAGTCCCTGCTCATCTTAAGATTAAATTATTAGTTTAAAAAATGGTGGCGCAAGGGGGAATTGAACCCCCGTTTGCTGATTGAGAGCCAGCTGAACTAACCACTATTCTATTGCGCCGAAACCAATTTACCAATTATCCAATTTGCCAATTTACTTAATTATTTTACATCTTTATGGACAGACACAAGTTCAGCCCCTGTCTGTTTTATATACTGTTTCTACTCGATGCAATTTATTATTGCATTTTTTGTTTTCTTTACTTTTTTAACCAGCTAACTAAGTAACTAGCTAACTAATAAAAAATGGCTGAGGGAGGTGGGCTCGAACCACCGTTCCCAGATCCAGAGTCTGGTGTCTTACCACTGGACGATCCCTCAATTTTATTATTTTTTAGTCTCCGCTACTTTTAGTTTTTCTATAGCTTCTTCTAAACGTTGAATAGTCTTTTCCTGACCTAAAACTACTATTAATTCAAATAACCCCGGACCTATTTTTTTACCGGTCAAAGCAACTCGGATAGGATGAATAATTTTACCACCCTTTATTTGTAAGGAAGAAGCAATTTCTCTCACTATATCTTCAATGCTTTTTTCGTCCCAACATTTAAGGACAGAAAGCTCTTCCTTTAACGCTTTAAGAATATCTGAGATACCTTCTTTATTTAATACACTTTGAAATGCCTGTGGTTCAATATCTATTTTATCTACAAAAAAATAATCCGCATAATCAATGAATTGAGAAAAATTCTTGAACCTCCCTTGCATTAATTTTATAATTTCTTTCAGCCATTCAAGTTTTACTGGGGAAAGATTTTCCTCTTTAATATAATTGGCTTCTTTAAGAAAGGGAATAACCATTTTAACCAATGAATCAACTGACCTCTTCTTTAAATATTCGCTGTTAAACCAATTAAGTTTGTCTATACTAAAAACAGCAGCGTGCTTAGAAATTTTATCTAAAGAAAATTCTTTAACCAATTCTTCCAAGGAGAATATCTCTCTTTCATCACCAGAAGACCAGCCTAAATGAGCAATATAATTTACTACTGCTTCCGGAATATAACCAATTTCTTTATATTCCATAACTGAAGTAGCCCCATGACGTTTACTTAATCTAGTATGGTCTGAACCCATAATCATCGGTAGATGAGCAAATTTTGGCAGGTTAAATCCTAAAGCTTCGTATATTAATATCTGTTTAGGGGTATTAGAAATATGGTCATCTCCCCTGATTACATTAGATATATCCATTAAAGCATCATCAATAACTACCGCAAAATTGTAAGTAGGAATTCCATCTGATTTTACAATTACAAAATCACTTAATAGTTCACCTTCGAAATTTACTTCACCTCTTAATAAATCATTAAATACTATTTTTTTAGCAGGAATTTTAAGTCTTATTACTGGCTTTCTCCCTTCTTCTTCATATCTCCTTTTCTCCTCTTCACTAATATTTAAACAATGTCTATCATACCGCAAAGGTTTGTCTTCTTTTATTTGTTTTTGCCTGCTTTCAGTTAATTCTTCTTTAGTGCAATAACAATAATAGGCTTTTTTATTTTTTAATAATTTTTCAGCATATTTCTGATAAAGAGGTAATCGCTGCATCTGATAATAAGGACCATATTTCCCTTCTTTTCCTGGGCCCTCATCCCAATCTAAACCTAACCATTTCATGCCTTCCAATATTACGTTTACTGCTGCTTCGGTAGATCTTACTTGGTCAGTGTCTTCGATACGTAAAATAAAAGTTCCTTGATAGTGTCTGGCATAAAGCCAATTAAATAACGCAGTTCGTGCCCCGCCAATATGCAAATTGCCAGTTGGACTAGGAGCAAATCTGACTCGAATTTTCTCATTTTCCATTTTTCCTACACCTTAATTAGTCATTAGTCGATAGTATTTAGTATATAGTTAAGAGGCGTATTGCAATACGCCTCTACTTTCTAAAATTTATACAACAGCAGTATATTCCGACTACGAGCTATGATTTTTCCAATAAACAAAGTCCCTTAATATACTATCGTTAAAAAGAAACAACATTATTATAATATAAAAATTATGATAACACAATTTAAAGTTTTATTTAACCAATTCGGATACCGGTACTATTTCTATACCTGCTCTAATCAATTCAGGAATCATCCTCTTTAATAAGTAAAAAGTATTTATACGATCATGACCAATAGCAATAGCCTCTCCTTCTCTTAAGGCTATTTTTTGAACCTCTAACATCTGCCCTTTAATATATTCCATATCATTCTCATTATCTAAGAAGACCGATCTTTTTGCAGTCTTAACTCCCATTTCTTCTGCAACCTGGTAAGCAATAGAATTCTTACTAGTCATACTATCTATGAAAAATAAATTATATCTTTTAATCTCTTCTAAAATTATCTTCATTATTCCTCTATCTTCTGTGATCTTTGAACCCATATGATTATTCAGGCCCAATACATAAGGAAAATTAAATATACATTCTCTAACATATTGCCTGATTTCTTCTTCTGACATATATGATTTAATTGCCTTTGGTCCAGGGTCTACAGAAGAATTATTCGGTTCCATAGGTAAATGTAACATAATTTCTTTATTATTTTTTTTACCCTCTTCAGCAATATATTTAGAATATTTAAGAAAAGGTAGTATAGATAAAGTTATGGGAAATTCCAATTCCAGTATTTTTTTTGCAATCTCTGTTTCATATCCTAAATCATCTATTATAAAGGCTACTTTAGGAGAAAAAGATACTTCATCCTCTGAAGAGATTAAATCATTAACTATAGAACCTACATATTGTTCACTATCATAAATAGTTTCCTCTGGGTGGTTTGTTTCAGGTTTTTTTTCATTATTAGTAATTAAGGCAGCATCTTTAGTATTTTGAGGTTTGTTTTCTTCTGGGAAAGATCTATTTAATAAATGGGAAATTTCAAAGGCTGCTACTAAGATAATTACTAAGGTTATAATATTTATAATTAACTGATGATTTTGTTTCAAAATAAAAAATCCTTTCTTAAATATAACTTCAAAAATAATAACGAAAAACTATATTATGAACTTTCTTATTTTTGTTATTCTATTCTACGCGATACGATTCTATTTCTTAGGGATTGTAAACCTTTGATAGGGATAAATTAAATCTGGATTCTTTATTTTATCTTTATTCGCTTCAAAAATTATTATCCATCCTTCGCTATGAATATAAAATTTTTCAGCAATTTTCCAGAGGGAATCTCCCTTTTTTACTTCATAATATTCTGGTTTACTCTTTTCTAAAACCTCTGCTAAAATAGTTTCTTCTTTACTTTTCTTTTCTAATAATTCTATCGCCTTGTTTAATTGTACATCTTCTTCACTATCTTCTGCTGCTTCTATTAATATATCCGGTTCAATCCCGATATGATTTATAGATCGTTCATTAGGAGTAAAATATTCAGAGGTAGTAATAACCACTCCTGAACCATCACTCAAATTAAAGACTTGCTGAACCACGCCTTTACCAAAGGTCTTTTCGCCTAATAATTTCCCTCTTTTAGAATCCTGAATTGCTCCAGACACAATTTCAGATGCACTTGCACTTCCTTCATTAACCAGCACAATTAAGGGCCATGGGGGATATTGATTTCCTTTGGATGGTATAGTAACTTTTACTCCCTCTCTGTCTTTAATATGAACAATCGGTCCTTCTTTTATAAATTCGCTAGCTACCTCAATTGCACTATCTAAAAGCCCCCCTGGATTATTACGCAAATCGAGTATAATTCTCTGTATATTACTATCTTTTTTAAACCCATTCAAAACCTCTTCTAATTCTGGCTTAGTATTTACATTAAAGGTAGTAATTCTTATATAGCCAATATTATTTTCCTCACCCATTATCTTTTCTTTTACCGCTTGCACCTCTATAATGTCTCGTATTATATTAAATTTTAAAATTTCCTCTACCTTTTCTCTTTTAATTCCTATGGTAACTTCAGTACCTTTTTCTCCCCTTAAAATATTAACTGCATCATCTAATTCCATTCCTTCTGTTGATTTTCCATCTATTTCTACTATCTTATCTCCAGCCTTTATTCCTGCCTTGTAGGCTGGAGTATCTTCAATAGGAGAAATTATAATTATCTGATCATCTTTTACAGAGATTATCACCCCTAATCCGCCAAAATATCCTAAAAACATATCTTCCTGTTCCCTTTTAAAGGCTTGAGGATCCATATAACGGGTATAAGGGTCATCAAGGGCTTTAAGCATACCTTTAATAGCCCCCTGGACTATTTTATTTATATCCAGGTCTTTCTCTACATATTCACTTCTTACCAGGTTTAAAGTTTCGAAAAAAGGTTCTATATGGTTAAATAAAACCTCCTTATTATTTTCCTCTGCTTTATTGACCTTATAAAACAAAAAACCACTTATGATAAAAACTACTACAAAAATCGAAATTAAAGTAATTATTTTCTTTCTTTTTATCAAATTATTCACCACCGAATCTTAAAAATATTTATATTTACAACCAATCCATAGGGTCAGTAGGTTTACCTTCTACTCTAACCTCAAAATGCAACCTGGGAGAAGGAACTCCACCACTATCACCTACATTACCTATAATTTGATCCTTTTTTACTTTACTTCCAAGCGCTATTAAAATTTTAGAAAGATGAGCATATAGAGTAGTAACTCTACCTCCATGATCAATAATTATTATCTGTCCGTAACCCTTTATCGATCCAGCATAAATTACCTCCCCTGAACCAGACGCATGAACTACCTCTCCTAAAGGGGCACTAATATCAATCCCCGAATTAAAAGTGTAAGTATTAAAATCAGTATTTTTTTGTCTTCCATATTGAGAAATTATTTCTCCCTGGATAGGTAAGCTTAGAATTCCTTTTTTAGGTTTTAGAGTAATTACTAAACTTTCTTTGAGGGGAGTTTTTTGAGAGGCCTCTTTCTGTTCCTTATAAACTCTTTCAATTATATTTTTTATATCTAGAGAAGATTGTTCTAATTCTTTCAAGGACTTTAAATATGCTTCTTTTTGAGAATCTATTTTATGAATTATAGATTTTTTGGATTCAATGGAAAATTGGATATTTTCTCTCTCTTTTTCCACTTCTTTTTTTAATAAACTTAATATTTCTTCTCTATTTTCCAAGCTCATTTTTTTATCATTTGTTTTTTTTATCTGCTGGCGAATATCATTGATAATTTGAACATCAAACGATAAAATTTTTTTTACATATCTATAACGAGTAATAAAATCAGAAAAGCTTTGACTGGTAA
Source organism: Candidatus Infernicultor aquiphilus (assembly GCF_002784285.1). Taxonomy (NCBI): domain Bacteria; kingdom Pseudomonadati; phylum Atribacterota; class Candidatus Phoenicimicrobiia; order Candidatus Pheonicimicrobiales; family Candidatus Phoenicimicrobiaceae; genus Candidatus Infernicultor; species Candidatus Infernicultor aquiphilus. Next base: position 42 of record NZ_PFKO01000314.1, on the reverse strand, counting down.
ATAGAATTACTAAAAAATCAACTCTATGGTATTTATATATTT
>NZ_PFKO01000041.1:0-3284 GCF_002784285.1 Candidatus Infernicultor aquiphilus | reverse complement strand
GAGTAGACCACCTTACTCCAGTAATAGAAATCATTTCCTCACTAATTATTCTACCTATCTCTTCTAAGTCGATTTTATTTATAGATTTACCCTCTATAGCTTTTTCAACTTTGGAAAGTGACTGAGGATAAGGAGTGGCTGAACCGGGAACCACTCTAACATCTTGAAAAATACTTTTTTCATCTATTTTCACTACTAAAGCAATACTCAACCTGGCAATAGACATAGCCTTTCTCCGGCCTATTTTCTGAAAATCAGTATAATAATGGTCACCCAGTAAAGGAATCTTTATTTTAGTTAATAATTCATTAGCTTCTATTTTAGTTTTATAGGGACCGGCTAAAAATTCTTCTAAAGGTAATACTCTTTCACTTTTTTTAGAAGTTAATACTACCTCAGCCTTTAGAGCAATTAATGGTGGTAAAAGATCTGCTGCCGGAGAAGCATTTACCAGGTTACCACCGATAGTCCCCCGGTTACGGATTTGGGTGGAGCCAATAGTTCGAGCTGCTTCCACCAAAAGTGGAAAATTATGATTAAGCAGGGGCTCCTTAATTAATTTAGAATGAGTGATCAGAGAACCAATCTCTACATAATGGTCAGCTGGTCGGATAAATTTTAAGACTTCCAGGTTACTTATATCTAACAAATAGGAAATTGGTGGAAGTCGGGGACTTTTTTTATGCATATCTACTAAAAGGTCTGTTCCACCAGCCAGGACTTTAACTTTTTCTAATCGATCTAAATAATCTAAAGCTTCTTCTAATTTCTGGGTAGTAAAAAAATCATAAGCTATCACTTTTTATTACCCCCTTACTCAAAGAATATCCCAGCAAAACACGTTCTAAATTAAGGGGTAAGTCTCTGATTCTTCTTCTAGTCGCCTGAGCCACTGCATTAGCGATAGCAGCAGCACCCAATTCCAAAGTTGGCTCCCCAATAGATTTAGCTCCGTAAGGGCCATAAGGGTCAGGATTTTCTACCATAATGGGGGTAATTTCTGGCATATCTTTTATGGTAGGAATTAGATATTCATCAAAATTAGTATTTTTAATATAACCTTTTTCGGTTTCTAATTCCTCCATAATGCCGTAACCCAAGCCCATCATTACTCCGCCATAGATCTGCCCCCTTAGACAGGCTGGGTTAATAGCTCTACCTACATCATGGGCGGCAGTAATTTTTATTACCTCAATCTGACCAGTGCCTAGATCAACTTCCACTTCAGCCACCTGGCAACCATAGACATAAGTAAAATATGGTCTGCCTTGACCGGTTACTTCGTCCCAGGAAATATCGGGAGCTTTATACCAGCCATAAGCAGATAAAAATATTCCCTGTTTATGGGCTAAATCTACCGCCTGATCAAAAGAAATAATTTTTTGATCTTTATTTTTATCAGATATATTCTCCTTCTTAAAAACTAGATTATTTGCTCTAATCTTAAATTCAGCTGCTATTATCTCGGCAAGAGTTTCTTTTAATTGATGAGCAGCATTTTTTACGGCATTACCTCCTAATAATGTACTTCGGGAAGCAACGGTAGGACCACTTTCGGGAGAGACTGAAGTATCAATCTCCATATAATTGATCCTTTTAATCTCTACTCCTAATTCCTCAGCAGCTATTTGAGTCAGAACCGTCTTTAAACCTGCACCATTCTCGGCTAATCCACAAGAGATTAAGATACTCCCATCATGCTGAATAGCAACTATAGCCCCAGCGGCATCGGTTGTCTCAGCACCCAGACTACAGCCACGAAAACTGATGGCCATACCGATTCCCCTTTTTTTATCTCCCAGTTGAGACCTATTATATTCAGCATACTTTTCTTTATAATTACTGACTCCCATAGCTTTACTAATTACCTCTTCCAGGCTCACCTGGTGATTATCCAGTTTCTGCCCACTGGCGGTTATAGAGTTATTATGATAGATATTTTTTAAACGTAGCTCCAGAGGACTCATCTTTAACTCTTCAGCCAGTTCATCTATTAAGGATTCTTGAGCAAAAATAATCTGCGGTGAACCATAACCTCTCATCGCCCCAGTATATACATTATTGGTGTAATATCCATAAGTATCTGTCTTCACATTGGTTATTTCATAAGGACCAGTTGCTTGAACCACTGAACGCCAGGTAACAAAGGGAGTCTGGCAGGCATAAGCCCCGCTATCGGCGATAGCCTTAATTTCCATAGCTATTAATTTACCTTCCTTAGTAGCACCAACTTTGTATTTCATCTGATAAGGATGGCGTTTATAACTTTCCAGGATTGATTCAGCTCGAGTATTTACCATTTTAACTGGTCGTCCAGTCTTTAAGGCTAAAACCGCTGCTCGAGCAGCCATAGAAGAAATTACTTCATCTTTACCGCCAAATGATCCACCCATATGGTTCTGAATTATTCTCACCTGGTTCAAAGCTACTTTAAGTACGCTGGCCACAGCATTTCGACAAGAAAAGGGATTTTGTACCGAACCATAGATGGTAACTAAACTATTATGTTCATAGGGCACTGCCACAACTACCTCAGGCTCAATGTAACTATGTTCTACAAACTGAGTAGTATATTCTCTTTCCAGGATCACTTCGGCCTGAGCAAAACCTTTTACCGTATCCCCTTTTCTTAATCGATGATGAACTACCTGATTATTTTTTAATTCTGGGTGGACTAATAGTGCACCTGCTTTCGCTGCCTCTTGGGGATCAAAAATCCCTGCTAATTCTTCATATTCTACCTCGATTAGCTCTAGAGCTTCTGCAGCAGCCTCTTCAGTCTCAGCAGCAACCACAGCAATTCCATCACCGATATATAAGGCTTGTTTTTGGGCTAAAACTTGTTGATTTTGGATAATCACTCCAAATTTATTATTAGGGATATCTTCTGCGGTTATAACTGCTTGCAGGCCCGGAAGGGCTAAAGCTTTTTTAATATTTACTTTTACAATTCGAGCATAAGGATATTTACTACGTAAAACTTTACCATAAAGCATATTAGGGAAGAAAAGATCAGCACCAAATTTAGCTTTGCCAGTGACTTTTTCATAGGCATCGACCCGTCTTATCTCATGGTTCACTTTATCATATTCCATTCTCTTCACCTCCCTTATTAATACATCTGGTCAAGCAAAGTTTTATCCTGATTTTAAATATCTTTACATTTTGTTCTGTCATTGCGAGGAGCAAAGCGACGAAGCAATCCCTTGATTTGTAAGGATTTGAGATTGCTTCGCTATCGCTCGCAATGACAAATCATTGTAACATTATTAAGGAAACGCTCT